>JAGXAW010000002.1 GCA_018971415.1 Betaproteobacteria bacterium | reverse complement strand
GGCTGCTGGTTTTTTAGCGGCCACTTTTTTGGCTGCTGGTTTTTTAGCGGCTACTTTTTTGGCTGCTGGTTTTTTAGCGGCTACTTTTTTGGCTGCTGGTTTTTTAGCGGCTACTTTTTTGGCTGCTGGTTTTTTAGAGGCTACTTTTTTAACTGCTGGCTTCTTAGCAGCAACTTTTTTAACAACTGGCTTCTTTGCAGCTACTTTCTTAGCGGCTGGTTTCTTAGCAGCCGGCTTTTTCTTTGCTGTTACCATAACTAACTACTCCTTTTAGTGTTGATCGAACTATACAAGTCGTGCGTTACGTTGCACTTCCATTGAATCAACTTTTAAAAAGTTAACTCTTATAAAGAGATAAAAAAATCTCTTGGTGATTAGGATTTTAACTTTTGATCGCAACAAAACAATATGAATACGAAAAAGAATGCTAGTTATTTTGAATTGATGAATGATAAATAGTATTGATACGATACTAAATGTACAAAAATTAAATTAATTTATTCTTTGTCAATGAGGTCTGATTAAAAAAATCAGTTAATTCTCGTTGGGTTAGTTCAGTAAAGCTCTCTCGGCGACCAATAAGATAATGGTCTTTGTTATAAACCAAGACCTCTGCTGCCTTGGGACGAGCATTATAATTCGAGCTCATTGATGAACCGTAAGCGCCTGTTGATAAGATGGCCAGTAAATCATTACTTTGTGCCATTAGATATCTATTGGTAGCCAAGATATCGCCAGTTTCACAAACAGGCCCTACGATGTCTAATGGTCGTGAAGGTATGCTCGAGGGTTGAGTAACTTCAACCACCTCATGCCAAGCATCATACAAAGAAGGTCTTACTAAGTCGTTCATGGCCGCATCAACAATAGCAAAACGATGATCAGGCGACTCTTTTAGGTACTCAACTTTGGTTAATAGCAGGCCGCTATTACCGACAATTCGTCGTCCAGGCTCAAAAATCAACTTTCCTGGAAAATGATGGAGTCGTTTTAAGAGCTCATTGGCATAATCATTAAGAGCTATCGTTGATTCATCTTTGTAGGTAATTCCAATACCACCGCCCAAATCCAGATGAGAAATCGAAATACCCAGCTCTTTTAATTGAGCGATTAAACCAAGAATACGCTCAAGCGCTTCGATAAAAGGAGAGAGCTCGGTAATTTGAGAGCCAATATGGCAATCAATACCTTGAATTAACACGTGACTGAGTTGGTTGGCTTTTCGATACAGGTCGATGGCTGTGGAGAAAGGTACGCCAAATTTACTGTTTTTAAGACCTGTAGAGATATAGGGATGGGTCTTGGGGTCTACATCTGGATTTACGCGAAAGGAAATAGGTGCCTTTTTAATGAGATCTTGAGCGCATTGATTAATACGAAACAGCTCTTCTTCAGATTCAATGTTGAAGCAAAAAATCCCTACCTCCAGGGCATATTTGATTTCTTCTTGGCTTTTCCCTACTCCTGAGAAAACCACTTTCTTGGCATCTCCACCAGCCTCAATAACCCGTCTTAATTCGCCAGCAGAGACAATATCAAAGCCAGCCCCTAAAGCGGCTAATTCCCGTAAAAGACTCAGATTGCCATTGGCTTTCACCGCATAACAGATAAGTGTATCGCGTTCTTTAAAGGCGTTTTGAAATTCAGAAAACGCCTTAACTAAAGCGCTGTATGAATAAACATAAAGGGGAGTGCCATAAAGTTTAGCTAGCTGCGAAAGGGATACTTCTTCAAGAAAAAGCTCGTTGTGGCGATATGACAGCTCTGGAAAGGGGGTTAAATTAGCCATTGAGTGGTTTAATCCTAGATTAATCTTAGTGAGACATTAGCTGATTAGGCTTTTGGGCGTCACTCGCTTTAGAAGGTTCTTTGGTTGTTGTTTTGGGCGGTAAATATAACGGTCCCCTTAATCCGCAACTGCTCAAGAAAAATGTGAGCATTGTGACTAAAACAATAAACCTAATTAAATTGATGTTTTTCATGGCAAATAAGTCTATCACATTGTTAAAAAACAGTAATTCTTTCATTTTTAACTAAAAAAAGAGTGTGTTTTTTTAGTTAACCTTTCAAAGACGTTGATTTGCCTTGCTTTCAAAGGATTTGTGTTTTTTGCAACACCATAAAAAATAGTACTTGACGAGTTAAAAAAAGCCTTATTTTAGTCTAAAAACACTGTTTTTTAAGGGTTTTTTGGTGGTATAGTATCGGAGCGATACCAAAAAAATCGTTTTTTTATTTTTGACAATATAGTTTAGAGTCGATATTATTTGTTTATGCTAAAAAATCCAATTGTATTGTTAGATATTGTTGATCGGCTGGCAAACGTTATGCGTGGGGAGTTTCGACGCGTAGGTGGTGAGGAAGGTTTGCAACCTGTTCATATTCAAGCGCTGCTTTTTTTGCAACAAGTGAATAGATTTAGTAATACACCCCAAGCGCTCGCTGAATATTTAAATGTCACTAAGGGTACTATTTCTCAAAGTTTATTGTTATTGGATCGCCATGGTCTTATTGAAAGATACCAGGATGATATTGATAAGCGTGTAGTCAGGCTAAGGTTAAGTCCATTAGGTGAAGCATTCCTTGATGAATCCAATCCAGCTAGTCTTTGGCAAAGTGGAGCCCGTGAGATTAGTGCGCATAGAATTAGGTACTGCGTCACTGTATTACGAGCAATATTGTTTGAAATTCAGAATTTAACGGGTGGAACCCCCTTTGGGGTTTGCAACAATTGTATTTATTACCAAAGAAAGAGCCAGAGGATTCACCACTGTGCTTGGTTTGGAGAGAGATTGTCTGGACCTGAAACACGTAAAATTTGCCGTGATCAGGCCCCTAAAAGCAGTTCCTTAACGACTTAACAATCTTTTTTGTGATAGTGCTAGCCCTTTTTTCACCCTTGATAAGGTTTGGCTTAACGCTTTCTTCACTTGTTTTGGCGCTGTGCCTCCTGGGAGATTACGGCTATTCAGTGAGCCTGACAGGGTCAGCACCTGATAAATATCCTTTTCAATTAATGGTGAGAACTTCTTAAGGTCTTCAATACTTAAGTCATCTAAGTCTATTTGACGTTTTTCTGCGTACAAAACTGCTTTAGCGACAATTTCATGGGCATCCCTAAAAGGAATGCCTTTTTTAACTAAATAATCAGCCAGATCAGTTGCGGTGGCAAAACCCTCTTTAGCGGCTTGCTGCATAGTGTCTTTGTGAACCTTGATATCCCCTAACATGTCACGGAAGACTTGTAGCGTTTGGGAAATGGTTTCAACAGTATCAAATATAGGCTCTTTATCTTCTTGGTTATCCTTGTTATAAGCCAATGGTTGGCTTTTCATCAGCGTTAATAGTCCCATTAAATGGCCGATTACTCTACCTGATTTACCCCGTGCCAGCTCTGGGACGTCAGGATTTTTCTTCTGAGGCATGATGGAGGAGCCGGTACAAAAGGCATCCCCTATCTCAATAAAGTTAAATCGTGGACTCATCCAAAGAATAAGCTCCTCTGATAAGCGAGATAAGTGAACCATGAGTAAGGATGAGCATGAACAAAACTCAATAGCAAAATCTCGATCTGAAACTGCATCAAGAGAGTTTCTGGAAATATCATCAAAACCCAATAACTCACTAACACGTTGTCGATTTAACGGATAACTAGTCCCTGCTAATGCTGCAGAACCTAGAGGTAACCGGTTAAGTCTTTTGCGGCAGTCTTCATAACGCTCAAAATCTCTCTCAAACATCTCACAATAGGCGTGAAGGTGATGACCTAAGGTAATAGGCTGGGCCACTTGGAGATGGGTAAAGCCTGGCATAACCGTATCAAAGTGGTGTTCGGCAAAAGTTGCGCAGGCTTGTATAAGTTCAAGTAAATACAGTTGAATGGTATCAAGTTGATGTCTTAAATATAACCTTATATCTGTAGCAACTTGATCATTTCTCGATCTACCAGTATGTAAGCGCTTACCAGCATCACCAATCAAATCAGTAAGTCTACGCTCAATATTAAGATGCACATCCTCTTTATCAATAGACCAATTGAACTGTCCCGTTTCAATTTCTTTTTTTATAACAGCCATACCCTTTGTGATCTCTTTGAAGTCCTTTTGGGTTAACACGCCGACTTCAGAAAGCATTTGGGCATGGGCCAGTGAGCCTTGAATATCAAATAACGCTAATTTTTTATCAAAAAAAACTGAAGCAGTATAGTTTTTAACCAATTCCGTTGTGGGAACACTAAAACGACCAGACCATGTTTTTGATTGAGGTGTGCTGATTTTCTTTTGCATACAAATTACATCCCGTATAAATTGATGTAAAGTATAGAACATCCTGAGTAATCAGACTAATGACAAATTTTAATTTTCTAGTACCCCCATTTGATACCCTGACTGTTGAACAACAACGGTGGGTATCTGACAGCGTAGATATTGAATATTATCCTGAGGGAGAAATCGTTCTCTCTGCTGAAGATAAGCCCAACTATCTACTGATGATTATTAAAGGTCATGTTAAGCATGAGGAAGCAGGAGAGATAAATTATATCTATGGCCCAGACGAGTGTTTTGACGCTCGTGGCATCATGTCAGGCCAAATTAATGGATATTTCAAGGCCGCCGAAGAGCTAATCGCTTATCGAATTCCAAAAACGACGATCAATAAACTCATTGCATCTAATAATGCGTTTGGATCCTTACTATTTGCGGATTTGTCCAACAAATTAAGGGCCAGAGAAGAGCGAAGTAGCCAAAGAGAATTACACTCTTTAATGCATTCGAAAGTGGAAAAAACCTTTATCAGACCACCCATCATAGTTGCTGCAAGTACATCGATCTATGATGTATGCCAAAAATTAAACCAAGAAAAGTTGAGCCACTTATTAGTTAAAAAAGATGATCAACTAGGTATATTTACGGCCACAGACTTACTCAAAGCAGTGTTATCAGACACAAATTTGCATTCATTAGAGGTGGGCTCCCTTGCCAGCTGGTCCTTAATTGAAATAGATACCCAAAAGTCTGTACTGGATGCGCTCATTCTCATGATTCGCCACGGAGTGCATCGCTTGGTTGTTAAACATGATCAACAGTTAATAGGTGTCTTAGATCAATTAGATTTGATGAGTTTTATATCAAACCATTCACACTTAATTTGGCTTCAAATTCAACAGGTTAATAAGCCTGAGGAACTAAGGCAAGTGGTTGATAACTTAACAAAAGTAATACAACTGTTATGTGAGAGCGAAGTGAAAATAACAATGATTTCACAACTCATTACAGAACTTAACAGAAAAGTATTTACCCGATTGTGGCAATTAATAGCACCCATTGAATTACAACAAAATAGTTGTGTTTTAGTGATGGGCAGCGAGGGGCGTGGCGAGCAAATACTTAAGACAGACCAAGATAATGCATTAATTATCAATGATAACTATCATTATTCGGATGTGGCTCAGGTTGCTCAGCGCTTTAACGACTATCTTGACGAATTGGGTTATCCCCCTTGTTTAGGTGGGGTGATGATGCGTAACCCCTTATGGTGCCAAACGTTATCTGACTTTAAGGAGACTGTCAGACAATGGATTTATCATCCTAGCCCGGAAAATCACATGCGGCTTGCGATTTTTTCTGATGCTGAGGCAGTATGCGGCGATACTGCCTTGTTGCAAGCGCTAAAACAGTATTATTGGGAGCGTTTGGGCGATTCCTCCTCTTTTTACGCACATTTTGCACGTGCAGGAGAGATAGAGACAGAGTTAAGTAGTAGTTGGATTGGAAGACTGCTAGGAAGTACAACAGAAGATAATTTAGTTGATATAAAAAAAATTGGTATTTTTCCCATTGTTCATGGAGTGAGAAGCTTATCGTTAGAGCTTGGGGTAACTGTTACCAATACCAACGAACGAATCAGTGAATTGGTCAGGTTAGGTGCACTGTCTGAGGAGATGGCCATTGATCTTTCTGAAACTCTTGGCTTTCTGATGAGTTTAAGAGTCAAGCGAGGATTAATACAATTATCAATGGGTTTACGCCCTGACAACCAATTGGATTTGTCTCAATTATCAACATTAGATAAAGATGTGTTTAAAGACAGTTTACAAATCGTAAAGCGGTTTAAACAGCTTATTCACTATCATTTTAAACTCGATGCACTTTAATATTTGGCAAACTATAAGGAATCGTTGGTACAAGTCGCGATTAAAAAATCCTCGCTATGAGTTTTTATTAGCTCCACCGCCAGCCAATGAGTGGGTCAGTCTTGATTGTGAAACAACCGGACTTAATCGAGAAAAAGATCAGATTATTGCAATAGGCGCTGTAAAGATACGTGATAACAAAATTTTAACCAGTGAAAAGCTTCAGCTACTCATTAAACCTCAGGGTCAGGTACATTCAAATAGTATTAAGATTCACCAAATAAGACAAAAAGACTTGTCCGCAGCCATAGATCCGATTAGTGCAATTGATCAACTTTTACAGTTTGTTGGTAGTAGACCTTTGGTAGGATATTACTTGGAGTTTGATGTAGCCATGATTAATAAGCTATTGATTCCTATGATTGGTATCCCTTTACCGCAAGAGAAAATTGAGGTGTCAGGTTTATTTTATGACTATAAGTTTAAACAGCATACGGACAGCAACGTCGATTTACACTTTAACTATATTTTAAAAGATCTTGATATACCAAGATGGCCAGAGCACGACGCAATTAATGATGCGTTAATGGCCGGATTGATGTTTTTGAAGTTAAGAAAGCTACTCAAAATGAAATAAAAAAAGGGCAGATTAAAAATCTGCCCTTAATAACAGTCAAATGTTATTTAGTGTTTAGCTGCTTTTTCAGCGCCAATACCTGTCATAGAACGGATGTATTGTTCTTCAAATTTCTCTCTTTCATCCTTTGCTCTGCTTGACTGATCTGTAATTGAGAAAAACCAGCAGCAAACAAACGATAAAATCATTGAGAACATCGCTGGATTTTTAAACGGAACAATTGCTTCTTTGCCCATATGGAAAGTGTCTACCCACATGGATTTGGTGAGAATAATGAGAACAACTGAGCTCACTAAGCCAACTAAACCACCAATAACAGCACCACGCGTGGTCATATTTTTCCAGAACATGGACATGATAAGTACCGGAAAATTAGAGGACGCAGCAACTGCGAAGGCGAGTCCCACCATAAAGGCAACGTTTTGTTTCTCAAAAACAATCCCTAATAGAACAGCGGCGATACCTAAAGCCAGAGTAGCCATTTTCGACACTCTAATCTCCTGTTCCTCAGAGGTTCTTCCTTTAGCAATAACATTAGCATAAAGGTCATGTGAAACAGCTGAGGCGCCTGATAAAGTCAATCCAGAAACCACAGCCAGGATGGTGGCAAAAGCCACTGCGGAAATAAAGCCTAAGAATAAATCGCCACCTACAGCATCTGCTAAGTGAATAGCAGCCATGTTATCTCCACCACGCAGAGCCAATTTACCTGTAGCTAACATTTTGGCTGCATCCAAATATTGTGGGTTTTGTGTCACATAGATAATTGCACCAAAACCAATCACAAAAGTGAGGATGTAAAAATAACCAATAAATCCTGTGGCATAGAGTACAGATTTTCTGGCTTCTTTTGCGTTACCTACGGTAAAAAAGCGCATTAGAATGTGTGGCAGTCCTGCAGTACCAAACATTAAGGCCATACCAAAGGAGACCGAGTCTACCCAACCTGGTACAGTCATGCCCAAGAACACTTGGTCTTTGATGGGCGAGGGAGACATAATGCTATGGCCGTCCGTATGATGAACTTGACCAAAAACTTCGACAGCTTTAGTGAACATGGCATCAAAAGAGAAATTAAAATTACTCAATACAGCTAATGCCATAAAAGTTGCGCCAGCCAGTAGCATAACGGCTTTGATGATTTGCACCCAGGTTGTGGCAAGCATCCCGCCAAAAAGCACATAAAGAATCATAAGAACGCCCACAATAACAAGCGCGTAAACATAATCAAGACCAAACAACAGTTTGATTAGCTGTCCTGCACCTACCATCTGTGCGATGAGATAAAAAAGAACTACCACCAATGTATTAATGGCAGCCATCGACCGAATTGGTCCTTGTGCAAAACGGAAGGCGGTCACATCAGCAAAGGTATATTTACCGAGATTACGTAGTCTTTCTGCAATCATGAAGAGAATAATCGGCCAGCCCACTAAAAAGCCAATGGAAAACAGTAATCCGTCGTAGCCTTTAGCGAACACAAGCGCTGAGATTCCTAGGAAAGACGCTGCAGACATGTAATCCCCTGCAATCGCTAGACCATTTTGAAAACCTGTAATGCCACCCCCTGCTGCATAAAAATCTGCTGCAGATTTAGTGCGGGAAGCAGCCCATTTGGTAATAAAAAGGGTAATGGCAACAAACACCACAAACATGATGATGGCATGCCAGTTTGTCGCTTGACGTTCAGCTTGTCCTAAGTCACCGCCTGCAGCAAAGCACAATTGACTCATCAATAATGCAGGTAATATCAGAGCAGAAAATAATTTTTGTTTTATATTATTCATTTGGTTACCTCATCAATAATTTGTGAGTTAAGTTCATCAAACTCACTATTGGCTTTCCACACATAAATAGCTGATAAGACAAAGGCCGCAACAATCACAGCTATACCAACGGGTATACCCATTGTTGTTGTTCCACCTGAATAGGATTCTTTTAAAAACCCGGGATTAACAGCGATGATAATGGTGAAACCAAAGTAGATAACCAACTGAATAATGGTTAGAGTCCAGCTTAACCGAGATTGTTTTGCAACTAACTCTGCAAATTTAGGGTGAGCCCGGACACGACGAGCTATATCGTTTTGCATATATTTCCTCCAAATTATTTAAGCAAACTCTCTATGAAGTTTTATAAAGTAGAAAAGAGTGGTCTCTTTTCTACATAAGCATATATTAAAGTGATTGATAAATAATGCAATCCTTTTTTTATCTGCTATGAAATCGAAAAGTAATCTATATGACTGAAAAAAAACCCGGCCATAAGCCGGGTTTTTAGGGGAACACCTAGTTTTTGACCAGGTGGGGAATTACATGTCCATACCCATGCCGCCCATACCACCCATGCCGCCACCAGGTGGCATAGCAGGTTCTTCTTTTGGTAATTCAGCGACCATACAGTCAGTAGTTAACATCAATCCTGCGATACTTGCAGCGTTTTGCAAGGCAGAACGAGTCACTTTGGTAGGATCAACCACACCCATGCTGACCAAATCCCCGTACTCACCGGACTGAGCGTTGTAACCATAGTTGCCGCTGCCTTCAAGAACCTTGTTAACAACAACGGATGGCTCGTCACCGCAGTTAGCGATGATTTGACGAAGAGGTTCTTCAATGGCGCGAGAAACGATCTTAATACCGGCTTCTTGATCAGCATTGTCGCCTTTCACGTTTTTCAGAACAGAACGGGCACGCAACAGAGCGACACCACCACCAGGAACGATACCTTCTTCAACGGCCGCACGAGTTGCGTGTAGTGCATCTTCAACACGGGCTTTCTTCTCTTTCATTTCAACTTCCGTTGCAGCGCCTACCTTGATCACAGCAACACCGCCTGCGAGTTTAGCAACACGTTCTTGCATTTTTTCACGGTCGTAATCGCTGGTAGCTTCTTCAATTTGCTTGCGGATCTGGGTAACACGGGCTTTGATAGAGTTCTCATCGCCAGCACCATCAATGATGGTTGTCTCTTCTTTACCCACTTCGATGCGTTTAGCACGACCTAGGTCATTTAATGTAATTTTTTCAAGAGATAAACCAACTTCTTCAGCGATCACGGTTCCGCCAGTTAAGATGGCGATATCTTCTAACATGGCTTTACGACGATCACCAAAACCTGGAGCTTTTACAGCGGTTGTTTTGAGAATACCGCGAATGTTGTTCACAACCAAGGTAGCTAGCGCTTCGCCTTCTACATCTTCAGCGATAATTAAAAGCGGACGTCCTGCTTTTGCCACTTGCTCTAGTACGGGGAGCAAATCACGAATATTGGAGATTTTTTTGTCATGTAAAAGAATGAAGGGGTCTTCCAATAAGGCGATCTGGCGATCTTGGTTGTTAATGAAATAAGGTGATAGGTATCCGCGGTCAAACTGCATCCCCTCAACTACATCTAACTCATTTTGCAAGCCAGATCCATCTTCAACCGTGATCACACCCTCTTTACCCACTTTTTCCATTGCTTGGGAAATAATTTCTCCAATTGATGTGTCTGAATTGGCAGAAATGGAACCAACCTGTGCAATTTCAGTGCTGGTTGTGCAAGGTTTAGAAAGTTTTTTCAACTCTTCAATAGTGGCGGTAACAGCGCGATCAATACCACGTTTTAAATCCATTGGATTCATGCCTGCAGCGACGTACTTCATACCTTCTTTAACGATGGCTTGCGCTAACACGGTAGCTGTAGTGGTTCCATCACCAGCAACATCAGAGGTTTTAGAGGCAACTTCTTTAACCATCTGAGCGCCCATGTTTTCGAATTTGTCTTTCAATTCGATTTCTTTTGCAACTGACACGCCATCTTTGGTAATGGTTGGAGCACCAAAAGAGCGCTCTAATACAACATTACGACCTTTAGGTCCCAAAGTAACTTTTACCGCATCAGCTAAGATGTTAATACCAGTTACCATACGTGAACGGGCATTATCATGAAAACGGACTTCTTTTGCAGCCATAATTACAACTCCTTAAAAGGCAATTAAATGAACTGGTTAATTATTTGGATTCGATAACACCCATGATGTCTTCTTCACGCATCACGAGTAGTTCTTCACCATCAACTTTCACTGACTGTCCGGAATATTTTCCGAACAACACTTTGTCACCAACTTTAACTTCAAGAGCACGGACATTACCGTCTTCTAGAACTTTTCCTTTACCAACAGCTAAAATTTCACCTTGGTCAGGTTTTTCCGTGGCAGTATCAGGAATAACGATACCAGAAGCGGTCTTGCGCTCTTCTTCAAGGCGTTTGACAATAACACGATCGTGCAAAGGACGAATTTTCATACTACTAATCTCCTAAGAGGTTAATAAAAAAATGGTTGTTAGCACTCATTAAGAGCGAGTGCTAATATATTAAGGGCGTACCATGCAAATTTCAAGCGTTTTATCTGTTAAATTTTTATTTCTCTTTTTTGCTGGGTGCTGTTTAAGCCTTATTTTAGGCGCTCAAGAATTACCGGCCGATCTTATGGCGCAATTAGATCGTCTTAAAATTAACCCCCGGCATGTGGGGGTGGTGATTCAAAAAGTCTCTTCTGTATCTCCTATAGTTGCATTAAATAATCAAACTTCTTACGAACCTGCTTCAGTTATAAAGATAGTAACCGCTTACTCATCTTTATCTATTTTGGGCCCTGATTACACCTGGTTGACATCGATTAAAGGTCACTTTGATGAATCTGGTACAACTATTGGTGATGTGGTGGTTGAGGCACAGGGAGATCCTTTTTTAACTTTAGAAGAGTGGATTGGCCTGTGGCGTAAGCTTTACTTACTTGGGGTTCACAATATTAATGGAAACGTATTAATAGATAACAACCGTTATCAGATCGATTACCCGGATCCTGATATTTTTGATCATCAGGGTGATCGGGTCTATAACTTAATCCCCTATCCGTTGACGATAGATTTTGATCGCTTGGCAATTAATATTACTCCAGTCAATAAAACATTACAGTTAAGCACCAATTATAAATGGAAAAAAATTAATTTAATCAATAACTTAATATCTGAAGACCTGCCTTGCCAGAAAAATCCAGAGAAAAATGTCGTTGTTACTACAAGCCACCAACAAGAACAGACAATGATCAGTGTCTCTGGGCGCTGGCCAATATCCTGTGGAGTAGGACAACTATCAAGACGTATTTTGCCAAACCAAGCCATTATTGAACAAACCATCAGACAAACTTGGCAAGAGTTAGGTGGTAGCTTTTCAGGAAAAGTACTTTTTAATCAGAAGCATGAGGAACTACCACTCCTCGTTAGTCATGAGTCTCTACCGCTTTTTATGTTGATTCCTTTAATGGATAAGTACAGCAATAACGTTATAGCGAGGATGCTTTACTTGAATACAGGAAACACAGATGCAACTAAAAAAACCTCTTATCAGCAGTCGGAAGCGAAGGTTATGCAGTTTTTACAAGATAAAGGCATTAATATCAAGGGGTTAACTTTAAAAAATGGGTCCGGTTTATCAAGAGAAGCCAGGATTACCCCTGATTTTTTAAATAACCTACTACAAACGATTTGGCGGGATCCGCTGGGCCATGAGGTGGTTACCTCTTTCCCCTTAATTGGGTCAGAGGGAACGCTTCGTCAAATAGAGGTGGATTCTGCTGAAAATAAAAAAATGTACTTAAAAACTGGAACGTTAAAAGAGGTAAAAAGTATTGCAGGCTTTGTACAAACAAAAAAAGGAGATTGGTATTCTATTGTGTGTTTGATTAATGACAGTAACGCACAAAACGGCTCAGCATGGATTCAGTCACTGTTAGATTGGCTATACTTAACCCAATAATTTTATTGTAATTTTTATTTAAAAGAGTAAAATTAGTATAGGTAACTCCCCCTATTAAAAACGCAAATTAAAGCCAATTATATGAAACTTGGTCGCCAAAAATTGAGTTTGATTGCATTGAGCCTTACGCTCTTTGTTACCCATGCTTTGGCCCAAGAATCAGCAGGATGGTTTTCAGGAATAAGTGCTCTACCCTATACCACTTTCTTGGGCTCAAACGGGAGCCAATCTTTAAATGGTGCCTTTTTACCTTCAAGTAAACCCAACTTACTTGGGGGAGAAGGAGCAATCCCTATTGGAAAAAGATGGAATATGTTGGGGAGATTAGGGACTGTCTCCTCAGATCGTCCATGGCTTTACAACGGAACTGGAAGTGTAAATAGCGTTATGCCCTATGATCAGATGGGATTAGGCTTAAGTTACGATATGGGCGGCCATTTATTGCTTCAAGGCAATTTAGATCGCTATCAATTCAAATACAACAAAATTAATGGTGATAACGGCTTAGACCTACTGACTATAGGTCTAAAATACCGTTTTTAATGAAACATTGTTTCAAGCCAAATTCCTACAAATATAATCCCACCAAACCAGTTGTTATGTAAGAAAGCTTTAAAACATTGGGACTTGTCTCTATTTCTTATGAGAAAGTAGTGGTAGACGCTTATCAGTGCCCCAATTACCAGAGCGATAAAATAAATAATGCCAAAATGAACCAGGAACCCAGCGTAAAGCAGTAATAATAAAGTTAGGCCATAACAGCTCATAACGGCTATCACATCATACTTACCGAAAAACAAAGCTGAAGAATGTATCCCGATGAGCTTGTCGTCATCTCGATCAACCATGGCATACTCAGTATCGTAGGCGATTGCCCAAAAAATATTCGCTATCAGTAATACAACGGCCACTGGGGGGATGGAATTTAGCACTGCGGCAAAAGTCATGGGGATACCAAAACCAAAAGCAATACCGAGATAAGCTTGCGGTATTGAAAAAAAACGTTTTGTAAACGGGTATGAGGCAGCAAGAAACGCAGCTACCAGCGACAATAAAATTGTGAGTTGATTGCAACTTACAACCAGTAAAAAAGACAATAAACTAAGTGCCAGCGTTAGAATTAGTGCTTTTTTTACAGAGAGTTGGCCGCTTGTAATAGGTCTATCTTTAGTTCGTGTTACGTACCGATCAAAATCTCTATCAGCGATGTCATTGACTACACATCCGGCAGAGCGCATTAATACCGTTCCAATCATAAACACCGATAGTAAATGCAAGCCAGGATGACCGTTACTGGCAATCCATAACCCCCATAGAGTAGGCCATAACAGTAATAAAATACCAATCGGCTTATCTAATCGCATTAGTTTTACATAAGGTGATAGAGTCATGCTTTTAAATAGTCTTTAAGTTGTCCGTGCCAGCGTACCACATGGTCTAAAGCCATATGATGAAATTGATTAATCATTTTATCTGCCGTGTGTTGAACGGCTGTCAGTAAATCATCGTGTTGATCTAAACTGGCATATTTAAACCCGGGAACACCGCTTTGTTTGGCACCCAGTAGCTCTCCAGGACCACGAATTGTTAAATCCTGTCGTGCCAATTCAAATCCATCATTGGTTTCGTAGATAATTTTAAGACGTTGCTTTGCAAGATCGCTAAGTGGTGTATGGTAAAGAAGAATACATAGACTATGTTCAGAACCCCTACCAACACGTCCACGTAACTGATGAAGCTGGGCTAATCCCATTCTTTCAGCATGTTCAATCACAATCATGGTGGCATTCGGGACATCAACGCCCACTTCAATAACCGTGGTAGCCACCAAAATATGAATCTCGTTTTTATAAAACGCATCCATTACAGTTTGTTTCTCTTGCCGATCCATTTTCCCATGCACTAACCCTACTTTTAAATCCGGAAAATACTGCTGGATATAATGAAAAGTGTCTAATGCAGTTTCAAGTTGAAGTGTGTCAGATTCTTCAATTAACGGACATACCCAATAAGCCTGATTACCTAAAAGACAGACTTCTCTGATACGTTGAATCACTTCATCGCGTCTTTTACCATCAATGAGTTTAGTAATGATGGGTTGTCTGCCAAGGGGCAGTTCATCAATGGTCGAGACATCTAAGTCTGCAAAGTAACTCATACTTAAGGTTCTGGGGATGGGTGTTGCTGTCATCATCAGCAAATGGGGTTCTAATTGGTTGTGTTGTGATGCCTGCAGACGTAAAGCAAGCCGTTGTTCAACCCCAAAACGATGTTGTTCGTCAATAATCGCCAAACCCAGTTGAGCGAATTCTACTTCACTTTGAATGAGAGCATGTGTCCCAATAACCAAATCCACCTCATGATTTTTAATTTTTTGGTGAGCCTCTTCTTTTTCTTTTTTCTTCATACTGCCCGTTAACCATTGAGTACGTATACCTAACGGCGTTAACCATTTTTCGATTTTTATAAAATGTTGTTCTGCAAGAATTTCTGTAGGCGCCATTAAGGCCGCTTGATATCCAGAGTAAACAGTATGTAGACAACTTAAGGTAGCAACGATGGTTTTACCGCTGCCTACATCACCTTGCAATAAACGATGCATAGGATAGGTTCGTTTTAGATCCGAGGTAATTTCTGAAAAGACTCTTTTCTGGGCTGAGGTGAGTTTAAAACTTAATTGGTCTATAAAATCATTTAATCTTTGTTGGTGACCATTAAGGCAGGGCGCTTTTCTTTGTTCTCGTTGGTGATAATTAATTCTGGTAGAAATTTGTTGGGCCAACAGCTCGTCAAAAATCACTCTCTTCCAAGCAAGATGGGTTCTATCTATTAAAGCAGTGATTGAAGTTTGTGCTGGCGGTGAATGCAGTGTTTTCACAGCATCATAAAAAGTGGGTAAGTGAAGTTCTTTGAGGATGCTGTGAGGAATAGTGTCCTCTAGAGAAGTTTTCTGAAAAGCCAGTTCTAAGGCTTTTCTGATGGAGTGCTGGGTTAAACCTGCTACAGTAGGATAGACTGGCGTCAACGTAGAGGGTAATTCTTTTTGAGGATTGGCAACATGGTATTTGGGATGAATCATTTCTAAGCCCGTATAACCTAATTTGGGCTCACCTAAAAAACGAAAGCGTTTGCCAGTGGACAGCTGGGCAACTTGGCTACCGTAAAAATGCAAGAAACGAGCAGTGATGGTGCCGGTTATGTCCTCAATCTTAACAATAAGCATCTTACGAGGCCGGTATTGTACTTCACTGCTAACAATTTCACCTTCAATTAGGCATTCTTCACCGATCACTATATCCTTAATTTGAGTGACCTTGGTTTCATCAGTATAGCGATAAGGAAAATGAAGAATCAGATCAATAGCTCTTACGATACCTAGTTTATTAAAGAGCTTGACGAGTTTTTCGTTTATTTTGAGATCAACTAATTGATCTTTCATTACTTAGCTAATGACCAGTATTCCGTCGATTTCAACTAAGGCTTGTCTTGGTAGAGAAGCAACCCCTACTGCAGCCCTAGCAGGGTAAGGTTCTGAGAAAAATTCAGCCATATAATCATTAACTTTAGCAAAATGAGCAAGATCCGTTAAGAAAACCGTGACTCTAACAAAGTCATTAATGTTTCCGCCCGCAGCCTCAGCGACGGCTTTTAAATTATGTAAAACTTGTTTAATTTGGTTATCAATACCCTCTGCAAGGAGCATGGTTTTAGGATCCAATCCAATTTGACCCGAAAGATAAACGGTTTCTCCAACCTTAACTGCCTGTGAATAGGTACCAATAGCAGCGGGTGCTTGTGGGGTATTAATAATATGTTTACTCATAAAGTTTCCTAAAATTTAGCTTTGAACACGGGTAATTCTGACAACCTCTGGAATATCACGCAATCGTTGAAAAAGTGATGCCAAATGATTGGTATCAGTGACTTGAACAGTAAAATTGATTTCTGAATATGTACCGTCGGGTTTATTAATAGAGACGCTATCAATGTTAGACTGAGCTTCAGCAATAGCCGCTGCAACTGTTGCTAACACACCACGACGATTTACTGCCATCAGCTTGATTTCTACGTCAAATAATTTTCCTGTATTGTTTTCCCACTCAACATCAACCCATTTGTCAGGATCACTACGATACTGTTTAATTGCCCGACAATCTTGGGTATGTATTAACAAACCTTGTCCTTTTTTAATAATACCAATAATGGCATCACCAGGAATTGGTCTACAACAATGGGCAAATTGCACCGCAATCCCTTCGCTACCGCGAATGGTAATAGAACCAGGACGTTCGTGACTGTCTTTGTCTACGTTGGACAATAATCCCTTCGCAACGACAATATTTAATCTTTTACCGAGACCGATTTCAGTCAGTACTTCATTTTGCGTTTTACAACGATCTCGTTTTAAGAAAAACTCCCACTGATTTTCAGTGATATCGCTTGGATTGATTTTTAGAGCTCTTAAAGCTTGATTGAGAAGTCGACGACCCAGTTCGATAGATTCATCTAAGAGCATAGTACGAAGATAATGTCGTATTTTAGAACGCGCTTTCGCACTTACAACATAGTTTAACCAACTGGGATTAGGTGCTGCATTATCAGCAGTAATGATTTCGACTCTATCACCATTAGAAAGCGTGGTTCTTAGAGGTGCCAGTTCGTTATTAATTTTAGCAGCCACACAGCGATTACCAATATCGGTGTGAACATCATAGGCAAAATCGACAGCAGTAGCGCCCTTGGGTAAAGATTTAATGTTTCCTTTAGGGGTGAAGACATAAACCTGATCTGGAAACAAATCTACCTTTAAGTGCTCAAGAAATTCTACGGCATCCCCACTCTCAGTTTGCATCTCTAACAGAGACTGTAACCATTGATGGGTCTTCTGTTGCACATCGGTAAGCGGCGTTTCAGTTGATTTATACAACCAGTGAGAGGCTACTCCAGATTCGGCGATTTTATGCATATCAGAGGTTCTGATTTGGAGTTCTATGGGGGTACCATAGGGGCCAAAGAGAGTAGTATGTAAAGACTGGTAACCGTTAGCCTTGGGAATGGCGATATAATCTTTAAATTTTCCTGGAATGGGTTTGTAAAGTGTATGCAAGGCTCCTAAAGCCAAGTAACAGGATTGCATATCTTTAACCAAAATCCGAAACCCATATATGTCTAATACTTCTGAAAATGACAGTGATTTACCAATCATTTTCTTATAAATACTATAAATGTTTTTTTCTCGTCCAGTTACGGTTGCTTCTATACCGAATTGATCCAACCTTTGTGTAATGGTGGTTAAGATTTTACCCACCACTTCACGTCGGTTGCCTCGAGCTGCTTTAACAGCTTTTGACAGGACTTGATAACGATTAGGAAATAAGTAAAAGAAACACAAATCTTGCATTTCTTGATAGACAGCATGAAGACCGAGCCGGTTAGCAATCGGACCATAGATATCTAAAGTTTCTCGTGCAATTCGTCGCTGTTTGGTTTCCTTCATGGCACCTAAGGTGCGCATATTATGTAAACGGTCAGCCAGTTTGATAAGAATAACGCGCACATCGCGAGCCATCGCCAGTAACATTTTTCGGAAGTTTTCAGCCTGGGCCTGTTGCTCTGTTTGCGATTCAATACGGTCTAATTTACTGACGCCATCAACAAGATCAGCGATAGGTTTGCCAAATTTTTCTGCAATTTCAATAGAAGTGGTTGAGGTATCTTCAACGGTGTCATGTAATAAGGCGGCAATCAGTGCCTGAACATCCAAATGCCACTCAGCAAGAATGCTGGCAACAGAGAGAGGGTGAGTGATATAAGGCTCACCACTTTTGCGGATTTGTCCCGTGTGCGCTTTTTCTGCTAAATCAAAAGCAAGTTGTAACTGATCAATATCTTCAGGCCGCAAGTAACTGGCGGCAAGATGAATAAGAGGTTTGGCGGTAACCTGTTTTACGGTTTCAACTTGAGCAGTAGTGGGCACTTCATTAACTGTTACTGTTGGGTTTATTTAGAATATCTAGGCCAATTTTTCCGGCGGCAATTTCTCGAAGCGCAATGACAGTAGGTTTGTCCCTATTAGGGTCGACATTGGGCGTAGATCCTGATGCGACTTGTCTTGCGCGAAAAGTGGCTGCCAGTGTTAATTCAAAACGATTAGGAATGTTTTCTAATGCATCTTCAATAGTAATTCTTGCCATGATAGACCTCTTAGCTCAATTCAAATAAGTTTTTGTATTTAGGAAACTGACGAATTCTTCGACATCTTTGACTGCGTACAATGGCTTTTAAGTCTTCTAAAGCCAAATTAAAGTTTTCATTAATAATAGCATAATCAAACTCAGCTTCATGACTAATGTCATCTTTGGCGGCTTGAAGCCGTTGATTAATCACTTCTTCAGTGTCTTTGCCTCTTCCAATTAAACGATGTCTTAAAGTCTCAATAGAGGGAGGAAGTACAAAAATACTGATTGCCTCAGGAAAAATCGTTTTTACTTGACGGGCTCCTTGCCAGTCTATTTCCAGCATGACATCTTTGTTTTGTGACAGTTGCTCTCTGATAGCTTGCGCCGAGGTACCATAAAAATTACCGTAAACTTCAGCGTATTCTAAAAATACATTTTGCTTAATCAAAGCGTTAAAAGCTTCGCGGTCAACAAAAAAGTATTCTCTACCATTTTCCTCCCCGGGACGTGGAGGTCTTGTCGTATGTGAGATAGACAGACGAACATGATCGTCATCCTGGATTAACGCATTAACTAAGCTTGATTTTCCCGCACCAGATGGGGCGGATACGATAAAAATTTGACCTGTCATTCTATGTTCTGTATTTGTTCACGCATTTGTTCTATGAGTATTTTCATCTCTAAAGCACCGGTAGACAGTTTGTTTACCACAGCTTTTGAGCCTAATGTGTTGGCTTCTCTATTGAGTTCTTGCATGAGAAAATCAAGTTTTTTTCCAATTGATCCTCCCGCCTCTATGAGTCTTAAGGTTTCATCAAGATGAAGATTAAGTCGACTAATTTCTTCCTCAATATCTACTTTTGCAGCCATTAGAGCAATTTCTTGATAAATTCTTTCTTCACGCTCACTACCTAAGGCTTCTTGAAAACGTAATTTTAACCTTTCTTCAAACTGTTTTACAAAAAGAGGGACCTCAGGTGTAAGTGCAAGGACAATTTGCCTTATAGCCAACACTCTTTCTTTGAGGAACAGTGCTAGTTGAGAGCCCTCTCTTTTTCTTGCTTCGCTTAAATCTAGCAGTATTTGATTAAGAACGGATAAAACATCATTTTCAATTTGGTCAGTGATGGGGTTATCCACTTGAAAAACACCTGGCCACTTTAAAATATCGTGAACAGATAAAGGAGTTGCATCAGTAAAGACCTCTTGAACTACAGCACTGGCTGAGCGAAGTTGCTCTAGTACAGAAGTATTCAGTAAAGTGGGGTTGGTAGCTTGATCTCTTAGTCTTAAATCAATACGGCAATCAATTTTTCCTCTCTGTAAGGATTTACTGATTCGTTCTCTAAAAGCGGACTCTAGGCTTCTTAAACTATCGGGAAGTCTAATTTGGATATCTAGAAATCGATGATTAACGGATTTAAGATCGATAGACAGAGTACCATAGGGTAATTCTCTGATTTCCGATGCAAAACCAGTCATACTATGTAAAGATTCAGCCATAATGTTTATACAAAAGAATAATATGTCTATGATAACTCACTTAGGAACAATTATGAGACCAAGTCAACGGCAAGCTCAACAATTAAGAGACATTAAATTTACACGACAAGCGACCCGTTACGCCGAGGGGGCCGTTATGGTTGAATTTGGCTTCACCCAGGTTTTGTGTACGGTGAGTATTGAAGATAAAATTCCCTCATTTCTTAAGGGTAAAAACCAAGGTTGGTTAACCGCTGAGTACGGCATGTTACCAAGATCAACTCATACAAGGATGCAGCGTGAGTCTGTTTCTGGAAAGCAATCAGGCCGAACCCAAGAAATACAGAGACTGATTGGACGCTCATTACGAGCTGTGTTGGATCTGAATCTCCTTGGCGAGCGAACAATCCATATAGATTGTGATGTAATCCAAGCCGATGGAGGTACAAGAACTGCCAGTATTACAGGCGCTTTCGTGGCTCTTCGTGATGCCGTCGATAAGCTACTCAAACAGGGTATCCTTTCAAAAAGTCCCATTTATCAACATGTTGCCGCCGTCTCTGTGGGTGTTTACCAAGGTCAACCAGTTTTAGATTTGGATTATGACGAAGACTCAGGCTGTGACACAGATATGAATGTGGTTATGACAGAAGATGGTCGATTTATTGAGTTACAAGGGACTGCAGAGGGAGAGCCTTTTACCCGTAATCATCTAGACAGTTTATTACAGTTAGCAGAAACAGGCTGTCACCAATTGATTGAATTACAAAAGAAAGCATTAGGTAAGTAGTATGACTAAGCAAATTATTGTCGCTACCCATAACCAAGGGAAGCTACAGGAAATCCGTTCTTTACTTGCACCGTTGTATATTGAAGTAGTGGGCGCACAAGAGTTATCTCTTCCAGAACCAGAGGAGCCTTATCCTACATTTATTGAAAACGCATTGGCTAAAGCACGGTACGTTTCAGGATTAACCAAACAGCCCTGTTTGGCTGACGACTCTGGATTATGTGTAGATCAACTAATGGGAGCGCCTGGTATCTTTTCTGCGCGTTATGCAGGTCATGAAAAATCAGATGATAAAAACAATCAAAAACTTTTAGAACTGTTAAAAGACGAAACTCAGAGAAAAGCCCACTTCATATGTTGTATGGTATTGATACGTCACGAGCTAGATCCTGATCCCATAATAAGTATAGGCAAATGGTATGGTGAGATAGCCTATAAAAAAGCAGGTGATAATGGCTTTGGTTATGACCCATTGTTCTATGTGCCAGTATTACAAAAAACAGCAGCTCAGCTTACATCAGCAGAAAAAAACACCTTAAGTCATCGAGCAAAAGCACTCAATCATATCGTCCAATATTTACAGGACGATTCATTTTTCAAAAGCTAGCCTAATGATATTTCAAGCTTTACCTCCGTTATCCTTATATATCCATGTTCCTTGGTGTATTAAAAAATGTCCCTATTGTGATTTTAATTCTCATGAGTTAAAAGCAAATCTTGACGAAGATATTTTTGTTAAAGCGTTACTAAAAGATTTCGAATACCAATTGCCTCGTGTCTGGGGTAGGCCTATACGATCAATATTTATTGGCGGGGGAACGCCAAGTCTACTCTCTGCCAAAGCCATTGATCAGTTAATTAGCGGTATAAGGAGTTTGTCTGTTGTTCTGCCTGATTCAGAAATTACCTTAGAAGCTAACCCAGGAACCTTTGAGGTGGACAAATTTAAAGGATTTAAAGAGGCTGGAGTAAATAGGCTTTCTTTAGGGATACAGTCCTTACATGACCATTTATTACAACGAATTGGGCGTGTACATGATCGCGATCAGGCTATCAGGGCAATTTATGAAGCTCGTCATATATTTACTAATTTAAATTGTGATCTTATGTATGGCTTACCAGGACAAACGATTGACGAGTCTTTGGCAGATCTTCAGCAGGTTTTAGACTTTGGACCAGATCACCTCTCCTTTTATCATTTAACCATTGAACCCAATACTTTATTTTATAAGTTTCCCCCGACATTGCCTGATCAAGAAGCTGTTCATCTTATAGAGAGGGAAATATATAGAATTTTAGAGTCAAACAATTACATTCATTATGAAGTTTCAGCCTATGCAAAGGACAATCGCCAATCTAAGCATAATCTCAATTATTGGACGTTTGGAGACTATATAGGAATAGGTCCTGGTGCACATGGAAAAATTTCGTTCCCGGATCAGATAATAAGAACCGCTAAAATCAAACACCCAAATCATTATTTGGCATCAATTGACTCAGTCAGTGAGATTGAAGAAATTACCCTTATCAGTGATGACAATATACCTTTTGAGTTTATGATGAACGCATTACGTTTAAATCAAGGTTTTTCACTATCGTTATTTTCAGAACGTACAGGCATGTCCTTGGAGACTATTAAACCTATACTAGATAGAGCAGTAGAGAAGAAACTCATAAATTATGACGATCAAAGCTTATATCCCACTGAACTGGGTCAACTTTTTTTAAATGATTTAATCGGTCTATTTTTATAGGTAGCTAAGTAACGTTTTAATCTTTTAATCAGTATGGATAATTTATTTCATTGCTACACGACTAAGATACCTTCCTGGGGTTATTTGGGAATTGTGAGTGACGAAACAACACTCTTAAGAGTAGACATACAAGCGAGCCGAGAGGACTTATTTTTCTCATTGTCAAAACGATATTCTTTTTTAAACCATACAAATCGATTTAAATACTTGGCAGAGAGCATAATAGAGCTTATCCACAATCCTGTTGATCCCGTTAATTTAAAGTATCGATTAGAAGGTACAGCATTTCAGCAAAAAGTATGGCGAGCCATTTCTCGAATCCCACTTGGTAGCTTAAAAACTTATCAAGAAATTGCCAATGAAATTGGTCACAATAAAGCTGTTAGAGCGGTAGGCAGTGCCTGCGGTGCAAACCCTCTCCCTTTTATCATTCCATGCCATCGGGTGGTTGGTTCAGGTGGGAGATTAGGTGGGTTTGGTCTAGGTACAGAGTTAAAAAAGAAATTATTAAGGCAAGAAGGAATTACTGGCTTTCTTTTCTAAAGATTATGTCCCAGACTCCGTGACCTAATTTCAAACCTCGATTTTCAAACTTGGTTAACGGTCTATAATCAGGTCGATCAGAATAGCCTGTTGTAGTGTTTTTAAGCTTATCGCATTGTGACAGTACATCAAGCATTTGTTCTGCGTATTCTTGCCAATCTGTTGCAAGGTGAATATAGCCACCCTCTTCGAGGTACTCTGTTAATTTATCGATAAAAGGTTTTTGGATAAGTCTTCTTTTGTGATGCCTTGCCTTAGGCCAGGGATCAGGAAAAAAAATATGAACTCCAGCAAGGCTGTGCGGTGGAATGAAATGATTTAGTACCTCTACTGCATCATGACGAATAACTCTAACATTCGTTAATTCTTCTTGTTCGATTAATTTAAGTATGTTTCCAATTCCTGGACCATGGACATCAATAGCTATGAAATTCTTGTCAGGAAAAGTTTTAGCAATTTTAATTGTAGGCTCACCCATGCCAAATCCAATTTCTAGGACGGTTGGGGCAGTACGTTGAAATATTTCATTGAAGGATAAAGTACCTTTATCGTTAGCAAAGACTATTCCCCATTTAGGAAACCACTGGTCAATTGCACGTTGTTGACCAGCAGAGAGCCTTCCTTGGCGTAATACATAACTACGTATATGTTGTCCGATGGATAAATGACTCACTATGAGATCAATCCAGTTGTTGGAGAGCTTGCTTCAGCTTGATAGGTTTTTTTAGGCATTCTTCCTGCTAAGAAAGCTTCGCGTCCTGCTTGCACCGCTTTTTTCATGGCTGAGGCCATTAATATTGGGTTTTGTGCTTTTGCTATAGCAGTATTCATGAGTACCCCAGAGCAACCTAGTTCCATAGCAATGGCAGCGTCAGAAGCGGTCCCAACGCCGGCATCCACAATAACAGGTACTTTGAGTTGGTCAATAATAATATTGAGATTCCAGGGGTTTAAAATACCCATTCCGGAGCCTATGAGAGATGCCAGTGGCATAATAGCAGCGCAACCAATATCCTCTAATTGCCGAGCTTGGATAGGATCATCACTACAATAAACCATTACATCAAACCCTTCTTTAACTAGCGTTTTTGCAGCTATAAGGGTTTCTGGCATATTTGGAAATAACGTTTTACTGTCTCCTAATACTTCTAATTTAACTAAATTGTGCCCATCTAACAGCTCACGAGCGAGTCTTAAGGTTCGCACCGCCTCCTCAGCGGTATAACATCCAGCGGTGTTTGGTAGCAAAGTATACTTTTTGGGAGATAACACATCCAGAAGGTTTTCCTCGTTAGGATGTTGTCCTATATTGGTTCTGCGAATAGCAACGGTGACGATTTCTGCCCCACTTTCTTCAATGGCTGTTTTAGTTTCATTGAAGTCCCGGTACTTTCCGGTGCCCACAAGAAGTCTTGAGTGATACTCTTTACCAGCAATAACAAATTGATCTGTACGCATAATTATCCACCTCCCACTGCTACAACAATTTCCACCTTATCATTCTCTTTCATTTGATAGTGATTGTGTTCTGAGCGGGTTACGATTTCACCATTTACCTCTACAGCAAAGCGTTGATTTTTTATGTTTAAGGTATCAATAACTTTACTTAAAGAGGTATTCGGTGCAATTGAGATTGTTTCACCGTTAACAATTATATTCATGATCCTTTCATGTTAGCATGATAGAAAGTTAAAGACTTAATTCTATAATAAAATAAACAAATATTATTCATTGCGGGTGTAGCTCAATGGCAGAGCAGAAGCTTCCCAAGCTTAAGATGAGGGTTCGATTCCCTTCACCCGCTCAGGCAAAGTCATGATTCATTTTTCTAAGTTGGTTATTACGTGGCAAAAACAACATGGAAGACACCATTTGCCATGGCAAAGACAAAGAGACCCTTATCGCGTATGGCTCTCAGAAATCATGTTACAGCAGACGCAAGTCAGTACTGTTCTTACCTATTTTGAGAGATTTTTGACACGATTTCCGACGATAAATAAGTTAGCAGAGGCCGACTTAGAACAAGTTCTAGAACTATGGGCGGGGCTTGGTTACTATACAAGGGCGAGAAACTTACATAAGGCAGCCCAACAAATCGTTAATCTCCATCAGGGAGTGTTTCCAAAGGAACAAGAACTGCGTATTTTGCTACCTGGAATTGGCCGATCTACAGCAGGGGCCATTGGGGTTTTTTCGTATAATCAGAGACTCCCTATCTTAGATGGAAACGTAAAAAGAGTATTAACACGATGTTTTACGATTCTAGGAAATGTGTATGCTAAAGAAACAGAAAATAAACTCTGGGATTTAGCTCAGTCACTGTTACCTAAACAAGACATCGTGGCTTATACACAAGGTCTTATGGATTTAGGAGCCACAGTATGCACTCGATCAAAGCCTATATGCGTGTCGTGTCCACTCACGGATATATGCCAGGCTAAGAAAAACAATCAGATCGCCAGTTTTCCTGAAAGAAAAAAGAAAACACCACCTCAAAGTCTACCATTACAAGTCTTTGTTTTTGAGCATCAAGATAGATTCTTTATCATTAAAAGAAAGAAAAACATATGGCGAGATTTATGGGCTTTCCCAATGGTTGAGTATCCAATAGATACGATGAACTGGTTAAAAGCCAATGAGATTACGGGAAAGTTGAAGGCAGTACACCCAGTTATTTATCACCAGCTTACACATCGAACACTTGAATTAAATGTCGCACAATATCATGTAACCAACAACCAG
Source organism: Betaproteobacteria bacterium (assembly GCA_018971415.1). Classification (GTDB taxonomy): domain Bacteria; phylum Pseudomonadota; class Gammaproteobacteria; order Burkholderiales; family Ferrovaceae; genus PN-J185. Next base: position 66,297 of record JAGXAW010000002.1, on the reverse strand, counting down.
CTTGCTCCTCTCTTTAACGAGGGAGTATGGTTAACAGTAGATGAAATATTGTTGAAGGCGATACCCGTTGCCATGAAGAAAATACTGGATAATTTGATTTAGGTTAACTCTCGGTGAATCACTTGCACCGAAAAATTGGTTTTAAAGTGATTTTTAAGTTTGTCTGCAAGATACACCGATCGATGCTGTCCACCAGTGCATCCTATGGCAATGGTTAAGGTAGATCGATTGTCTTTAATAAAAGCATGCGTCCAGTTATGAATAAAGTGGCTTATATCTGAAAACATCTTTTGAGCCAGTAAGTCATTTTCTAAAAAGTCGATAACGTCCTTATCTTGCCCAGTTTGAGGGCGTAGCTTTGGATCGTAAAACGGGTTTGGGATACAACGTACATCAAACACAAAATCTGCATCCTGAGGGATTCCATGTTTAAAACCAAACGATTCAAAGAACAGGGTTAACTGATTGTTATCAATATTCAGATAGTTTTTAATTCTTGAACGTAAAGCATTGGGTGTAATTTGGGTTGTGTCGATTCGATAGCCTATATCCGAAATACCAGATAAGAGTTCTCTTTCAGTACTAATGCATTCAAGAATTGAAAGAGTGCCATCCGATAAAGGATGGGGGCGTCTCGTTTCAGAAAAACGTCTAATAAGATCATTATCGCTGGCGTCTAAAAAAATAAAATGAGCTTGCCAGTTATTCTCTTTAAGTTTGCTCAGTGTTAATGGAAGTTGTGTAATATCCTCACCACTTCGAGCATCTAGAGTGACAGCGATTTTGTGTTCTCCGCGGGCTATAAGTCGTGAGATGATCTCAAGAGCAAAAGGGACGGGTAAATTGTCCATTGAAAAAAAGCCCGAGTCTTCTAATGCTCTTAATGCAACAGTTTTTCCTGAGCCTGAAAGACCACTTATGAGAATAATATGGTTATTCATCATCGTCACTGATTAATCTTTTGGTCATCATCAAAGAGATCCACGCCCATATATTCCTTTTGTCGATCTAAAAATTGCTGCGTACTGTTAATCCCTCTTTGCATGAGGATAAAGTTACGTGTTGCGGCTTCAACCAAAACAGCCAAATTTCTTCCAACAGCTACGGGTAAAACCACTTTTGGAATATCTATGCCTAATATGGATTGTGTTGGTGTATGACTTGGTAAGCGTTCAAACGCACTTAAATCGCCACCAGGCGGACGTTCTAAATGAACAATTAACTTTAAATTTTTTCTAGGACGTACAGCCGTTTCACCAAAAATGGAACGTATATTAATTAAACCAAGTCCACGTACTTCTAAAAAGTCTTTTAGCATTGGTGGGCATTTTCCCTGGATTGTCTCAGGACCAATTTTATATAAATCAACAGCATCATCGGCCACAAAGCCATGGCCGCGTGAGATTAACTCAAGTGCCAATTCACTTTTTCCGACAGCAGAGTCACCCGTAATAAGAACACCTACTTCGAGAATCACCATAAATACACCATGAACGGTGGTCTCTTCCGCAAGCTCCTGGCTTAAGTAATAATTTAAATTATTGATCAAATCAGCGCTTGAGAGTGAGCAACCTAACAAGGCCACTTGTTTATCAATAGCCATTTTTTTCAATGGTTCAAATACTTCTCCATTTTCGGCAATAAAAATAGCCGTGAGATTATCAGAAAAGAGCCTACTTAAGGCGTCAGAAAGTTGCTCTTTACCTAGGCTTTTTAAGTAAGTTAACTCCATTTGGCCTAAAACTTGGAAGCGATGGGGATGGGTTAAGTTTAAATGTGCAATTGCGCCTACATTTCTATCAGTTAAACTCCCTACTGGAACTACACGTTCTTTTCCGCTCCCGTCGGTTAGCCAGATAAGCCCGTTTTTTTCTTGATTTTCATCAAAGAGTCGTTGAACGCTGACGTCTGGCATGTGGGGTCCAATCAATAATTGTTTGAAAAGTCACTTCTACAGAATCAGTAGATTCAAGTTTTTCTCTGAGTGCATCATCGCTAAACATTTCAGCAATTTCACTAAGAAGTTTTAGATGATGTTCGTTGGCGTGATCAGGAACCAACAAAACAAACACCATTTTTACATTTTGACCATCTGGGGACTCAAAAGGGATTGAATTATTAAGTCTAATGAATGAACAGAGTGGATTTTTTAAACCTTTTAATCTTCCATGAGGCAGGGCAAAACCATGCCCTAACCCCGTGGAACCTAATTTTTCTCTATTAAACAAAGCATCGTAAACTAAACTTCGAGATAACTGATTGTGATTTTCAAACAAAATACCTATTTGTTCAAAAAGCCTTTTTTTACTTGTTACCTCCATGTCTACGACGACATGGCTTTGTTTTAGAAGTTTTTGAATGGAATCCATTTTCAATAAGGTGACTAACAGTTATTCACCATTCAGGTGTCTAATACTTTCACCACCGCGGTTATGTTGATTTTTTTCTTTTTGTTTAATGATTTGACGATCTAAAAGATGCGCTAAATCGTCGATAGCAATGTACATGTCGGTTCCTGAGGTTTGAGCAAAAATATCCTTTCCGTTAACCCTAACATTTGCTTCAATATGATGATCTAATTTTTCAATTTTTAGAATAACGTTGATATCTATAGGCTGATCGAAATGATTTTTTATACGTTGTAGCTTTTCAGAAATATGATCACGCATAGCAGGGGTAACTTCTACGTGTTGTCCAGTAACATTAATTTTCATACTATCCTCCTGATAATTAAATGACTTTACGTTGGCTGGCTGGATAAATTTGCATGGACTCTCGATATTTAGCAACTGTTCGTCTAGCTACAACTATCCCTTTCTCATTCAGAATATCTGAAATTTGATTATCTGATAATGGTTTTTTTGGGTTTTCATTACTAATAAGCTGTTTAATTAGGGCTCTAATAGAAGTTGATGAAGCCATGCCTCCTTGGTCTGTTGAAACATGACTACTAAAGAAATATTTTAATTCAAATATTCCTCTTGGGCTAAATAAATATTTTTGTGTTGTCACACGAGAAATAGTTGATTCATGCAAACCAACCAAATCAGCAATTTCCTTGAGTACCATAGGCTTCATTGAAACCTCTCCAAATTCAAAGAAATCTTGTTGTTCATCAACGATAGCTTGAGATACTTTTAAAATAGTATCGAAACGTTGTTGTATATTTTTTATTAACCAACGTGCTTCTTGAAGTTGATTATTGAGCGAGCTATGGTTTGTATTACTATGAATTAGATTCGCATAAAGTTGATTAATTTTTAAACGCGGTAAAACCTGTGGATTTAATTGTGCAGCCCATTTTTTACCTTGTTTTTTAACAAAAACATCTGGAATTATGTATCTTGTATCTTGCTGAAAAAAATGTTCCGCAGGCTTTGGGTTGAGCTGAGTAATAAGTTGGACGAGATCTTTTAATTGCGTATCACTAATCTTTAATATTTTTTTTAATTTTATATAGTCATGACTTGCTAAAAGAGACAGATGATCTCTGCAAATTGTAAGAGCGATGTGATAAAGAGGATGTTGACTATGTAATTGATTGAGCTGTAATTCTAAACATTCTGCAAGTGTTGTGGCACCCACGCCTGCTGGATCTAATGATTGCAGAAGCGTTAAGCAGGTTTTTACTTCATCCAAATCAATTTCCATCTCTTCTGGAAACTGTTCGGTTATCTCTTCTAACGAAACATCTAGGTAACCCATATCATTAATATTTGCAATTAACTGACTAATGATAAGCTTGTCTTTTTGGGTGAGAGGAAATAATTGTAATTGCTCTTTTAAGTGATCAATAAGACTGGGTTTATCTTCAACCAAAAAATAGTCATTTTTATTGTCTTCAATGTTTTGTGTTCCAGAACCGCTCTCGGAAGTACTTTCCCATGAATCTTCTGTATCAGAAGATTCCTCATTGGCCGTATTTTCTATTGTGGATTCTTGTGAATTAAGCTCATCTGACCGGTCTTTAGGCTCACTTAACTCTTCAAGTTCTAAAAGAGGGTTTTCGTTAAGTGCTTGTTCAATTTCTTGGTTAAGTTCAATTGTTGAAAGCTGTAAAAGTCTTATGGCTTGCTGAAGTTGTGGGGTGAGCGTAAGTTGCTGGGACAGCTTTAGCTGTAAATGTTGTTTCATTCTTAAAGTTTAAAGTGTTCGCCAAGATAGACTTTACGCACATTTTCGTTATGAATGATCTCATCAGGTCGACCAGAGGCTAGCACTGTACCTTGGTTAATAATATAAGCTCGATCACAAATACCAAGAGTTTCGCGTACATTATGGTCAGTAATTAATACGCCAATTCCTCTGTTCTTCAAGAAACGGATAATTTGTTGTATGTCCATAACTGCTATGGGATCAACGCCCGCAAATGGTTCGTCTAAAAGAATGAACCGTGGACTGGTTGCTAGTGCCCTAGCAATCTCTACACGCCGCCTTTCTCCGCCTGAAAGACTAATTGCAGGATTATTGCGTAAATGTGAAATATGAAGTTCGGCAAGTAGACTATCTAATTCCTCAGCACACTCTTCTTCTTTGAGATTTCTTAGTTGTAATACGGACAAAATATTGTCAGCAACCGTCATGCGTCTAAAAATTGAGGCTTCTTGAGGTAAATAGGAGACGCCAAGTTGAGATCTCTTATGAATAGGCAGTAAACTCAAACGTGTTTTATCTAGAAAAATTTCTCCGCCGTCTAACGGGACAAGTCCTACGATCATATAAAAACACGTGGTTTTTCCTGCTCCATTAGGACCTAACAAACCAACCACTTCACCTTTCTTTACATTAAGTGATAAATCTTTTACGACAACACGAGATTTATACTTTTTAACTAAATGTTCGACTCTTAATTCGCTCATGGGTTGCTTTCACTATCAAGTTTTAGTGTTGGTGCTGTAGTAGACGGTTTTGGAGCACTTGTGTTCTTATTTTCCTCGGGTTTAAAAATCATATGCACCCTTCCTTTTGGTGCTTTTATATCATTTTTATCTTTTCCCTCAGCTTGGAGGAATTCTGAATTAAGGTCGTAGGACAAGTAATTACCTTTAATTTCGTCTTTATCCTGACGCACAATGGCTTTATCAAATAATTCTACACGTCCAATTTTCTCGTCATATTCAACATGCTGTGCAACACCATCAACCCACTGATCAGAGGCCTCTTTTTTTTGTCTAAACGCAACTGGATCGCCATAAGCAGTAGCATGTTTAAAGCCTGATTTATCCTCTGACACGATGACATGATCTCCCGTTAAACGGATAGTGCCTTGTGTCATAACTACATGACCATCAAAATAAGAAATCTTTTTAATGTCATCCGCTGTCATTTTGTCGGACTCAACATTAATAGGTTTATCTTTGTCTGCTTTTTCTGCGTTAGCCAGTGTTGAGCTAATCATCAAAACAAGTAAGAAAAATTTAATGAGATTTTTTTGGGTAATATATCGCTTTAGCATGTCCAAATTCAGCAATTTTTGTATTGGTATTTACTCTCATGTTCGCAGCCGTAAGTATATTTTTTCCATAATTGAGAACAACAGGTTGATCGGTCTCGCCAATCCCTTTCTTTAAATATACTGTTAGAGTTTGCGTTCTTAACACGGTTATTGGTTGATCAATAGTTGGTTGTCTTGTCACAACCACATCTCCACTAAAGACAATCTTATCAAGATTGTCAAAGCGTACTGCATTAATAGATTGTACCGTGACCGGTGGTTCTTTGGGTTCAAAGGTTGTAAACAACACACGGTCAAAGTATGAGCTACTGTCATCAGGGTAGTGAATCATTTGGTTAGCCTTAAGGGTGTAATGTATGCGACCCTTATCATCCAGTTGCTGGGCAAAAAACTGACTCATTAATATGTCTGGCTTATGTTCTCGTACATTTGTTCCATTTGATCCGCTATGCTCAACAACACGCCACAGCCAGCCTGTTACTAAAGCCATTAGCAAGGTAACTATTAAAGGACCTAAAGATTCAATATTAGGGATTATACGAGCCATGGTGCAATAGCCTCTTGCCATTGTCCTCGTGAACTTAATAGAAATTCAGCTGCTTGACGAACAGCGCCTTGACCACCACCTATTGATGCAATCCAGTCTACTTGGTTGCGAATTAGCGGAGGTGCTTCTGGAACAGTTAATGAAATTCCACATCTTTTAAGTATGGGTAAGTCCTGTAAATCGTCTCCCATATAAGCACACTCTTCCCAAGACAGTTGTTTTTCATCAATGATGTGTTTGAAAACAGTTAATTTGTCATCTACACCTTGATACACCAGATGAATCCCTAGTTCCTTTGCGCGAGTTTCAACAATATTGGATTGTCTGCCTGTAATAATACAAGCTTCAATGCCAATTCGTTGTAGTAATTTAATGCCTAATCCGTCTCTTACATGAAATGACTTAATTTCTTCGCCGTTACTACTAAAATGTAATTGTCCGTTTGTCATGATGCCATCGACGTCAAAACCGATTAGTCTTATTAATTTTGTTCTGTGAGACAAGGTTTTTAGTGCGGTAGTCATTTATACGATTCCTGCGCGTAGAAGATCATGCATATTAAATGCACCAATTAACTGCTGTTTTCTATTTAATACGCAAATACCAAATATTTTTTTGTTTTGCATCAGTTCTGCTGCGTCGACAGCCAGTGATCCAGAAACAACTGAAATCGGATTGCTTGTCATGACCTCGCCAATAGTCATCTGACTCAGATTAGATGAAAATCTTTCAATAGTTCTCCTTAAGTCGCCATCTGTAAAGATACCAAGTAATCTGTCGTTTTCATCAACGATGGCTGTAAGTCCAAGAGCTTTCTCGGACATGGTTTTAAGTGCGGTAATTAAATTATCATTAATATGATTAATGGGTAATTGGCTGCCGGAATGCATAATCTCATCAACAGATAACAATAGCCGCTTCCCTAGAGAGCCACCAGGGTGAGTTCTGGCAAAGTCATCAGCAGAAAAACCCTTAGCACGTAAAAGTGTCACGGTTAACGCGTCACCAAGAGCAAGAACAGTTGTCGTGCTTGTAGTAGGCGCAAGGTTATGAGGACAAGCTTCACGTTCTACTCCAGCATTAATATGTACATCGGCGACACGCGCTAAGCGGGAATGACTATTTCCAGTGATACTAATTACCTTTGTACCTCTTCGTCTTAGCAAAGGAACAATGGTTAATAATTCTTCACTTTCTCCAGAATTTGATAGGGCAATGAGTACATCATTTGGTAAGATCATTCCAAGATCACCATGACTTGCTTCGGCAGGATGCATGAAGAAAGATGGGGTACCAGTGCTAGCCAAGGAAGAAGCAATTTTCTTCCCAATATGCCCTGATTTACCCATACCGCTAACGACCACTCGACCTTGGCAGTTAATAAGGAGATGATGAGCGGCTATAAAATCTTCATTTAGACGTGATTTTAGGGCTTGAATGGCTTCAGCTTCCATTTGTAAAACCAATTTTGCCTGTTCAAGGATGTCTTGGTCTGAAAATATGTGTGTATTCATAGAATGATTAGTCATAAATTAAGATTATACTTGAGCCTAGTATGGATTCGCTCAACCTAACACTAATTCTTTTAATTTCAGCCATCCTAGCTGTTTCTTTATGTAAACGTCTAGGACTGCCCCCCATCTTTGGTTATCTGCTTGCGGGTATCATTATAGGCCCTAATGCTACAGGTCTAGTACCGCAGGAGGAAACGACTGCTCAACTTGCTAACTTTGGTATTGTTTTTTTAATGTTCACAGTTGGTCTTGAGTTTAGTCTTGGACAATTAGCTGCCATGAAAAAAACTGTTTTTGGCTTAGGTGGCACGCAACTATTAGTTTCTTTTCTTGTATTCTTTAGTTTTGGTTACGCCATTTCGTTATCTTGGCAAGCCAATTTGATTTTATCTGGCGCCTTATCACTATCATCAACTGCCATTATGGCCCGCTTACTTGCTGAGCGTTTAGAGATGAAATCTATACATGGCCAAAGAATTATGGGGATATTGCTGTTTCAGGATTTGGCCGTTGTCCCTTTCTTAATTTTGATTTCTTCCTTGGCCGCTCCCCACAACTATTTATTCAAAATTTTGGCTTTGGCTTTTTTAAAAGCGACTTTGGTCTTAATTTTAATGTTGGGATTAGGCAAAAAAATCCTTGATAAATTATTTTATTGGATCGCAAAAGAAAAATCATCTGAGGTTTTTTTACTCAATGTCTTATTGGTGACATTAGGTATGTCTTATATTACAGAAAAAGCCGGTTTGTCTTTGGCTTTAGGAGCATTTGTCTCCGGCATCTTAATTTCTGAAACGGATTATCGTTATCAAGTGGAAGATTATATTAAACCCTTTAGAGATATTTTATTAGGGCTTTTCTTTATCACTATCGGAGCATTATTAAATATTCATATTGTGGCTCAAAATCTACTCTGGGTACTGCTGGGTATAGCTATCATCATGATTACTAAATTACTGATAGCTTATGTATCAAGTCGAGTGTGGGGAAACATAGATTCAGTTTCATTACGTACAGCTTTAGCCATTGCACCTGCTGGTGAATTTGGTTTTGTGTTACTCGCACAGTCAGAAAGTTTTGATTTTATCCCTCACGCAGTTTTACAAATCGTGTTGGCCTCAATGCTTATTTCGATGATGATCTCTCCTCTTCTCATTCAGATGAGTGACCGTATAGTTTTATATTGTTGCGAAAGTGAGTGGTCAATGCGTGCAGTAGCGCTTCATCAATTGGCGGCTAAAACCTATAGCTCAAAAGACCATGTGATTGTCTGTGGTTACGGTCGTAGCGGGCAAACTTTAACACGCTTTTTAGAGCAAGAATCTCTTGCGGTGATTGCCCTTGATAAAGATACGCAGCGTGTTCGTGCTGCAGCCGTTGCTGGTGAGTCGGTTGTGTATGGTGACGCAAGCCGTCGAGAGGTACTTATTGCTGCCGGCGTTCACCGAGCTTCTGCGGTTATTGTTACCTTTGCTGATACGGCAGTCTCTTTAGCCATAATTAACCATGTTAGAGAATTAGAACCAGGTATTCCAGTCATTATTAGGACTTATGATGATACCGATCTTGATAAACTCAAAAATGCAGGTGCAGCAGAAGTAGTTCCAGAGATTTTAGAGGGTTCTCTAATGCTTGCCTCTCATGCCATGCTTGAGCTTGGTATTCCGCTCTCTAAGGTCCTCAAAAGAATTAGGCAGGTACGCGCGGAGCGATATCACTTAATGCGTGGTTTTTTTAGAGGAGTGAGTGATGAAAACATTGACCTTGATGAGGTTGATCAACCAAGACTTATCTCCATTTTAGTGATGGATAACGCCTTTGCTAAGGGTAGAAAACTAAGAGATCTTATGCGCGGCTGCGAAGGGGTAGAGATTACGGCTATTCGTCGACATGGTGTCAGAAATTTACATCCTGAGCCCGAAACACAAATACTGGCTCAAGATGTCATTGTATTATTGGGCCCGAGAGACAGGTTGGCGCACGCTGAGAATTACCTGTTACAAGGTGACAAATGATTTTGTACGTAAACGTATTAACTGGTTTAAAATAATAGGCTTTAATCAATGTAATCCTTAAATACTGTGACCAATCTTGTTGAAATTGCGAACCTAAACTTTGGCTATAACTCACGTTTAGTCTTAAAAGGGATCAATTTGACTGTACCCAAGGGCAGTCTGGTTGCTATCATGGGTTTAAGTGGATGCGGAAAAACGACGCTGCTCAGGCTAATGGGAGGGCAATTAAGAGCCTCTGAAGGAACGGTAACTGTAGCGGGTGAAAAACTGAACGATTTATCACAGGCAGAGTTATACCGTTTTCGTCGTAAGCTGGGTATGTTATTTCAGTTTGGTGCACTGTTCACAGACCTGTCAGTGTTTGACAATGTGGCCTTTCAGATGCGCGAGCATACGGACCTTTCAGAAACGTTCATTCAAGATTTAACACTATTAAAGTTGAACGCAGTAGGCCTGAGGGGAATGCATCATATGATGCCTTCAGAGTTATCTGGAGGGATGGCAAGACGGGTTGCTCTGGCCAGAGCAATTGCCCTAGACCCTCAATTAATGCTCTACGATGAGCCATTTACTGGGCTTGATCCCATTTCTCTCGGGGTGATTGGTCAATTAATCAGAAAGTTAAACGATACATTGGGTACAACATCGGTTTTAGTGACGCATGATGTGCAAGAGTCTCTTAAGATTGTCGATTACATTTACTTTGTATCAGACGGTGTGATTGTGGCTCAAGGAACACCAGACGAGATTAGGGGGTCAGATTTGCCCTTTGTACATCAATTTATTTGGGGGGAAATGGATGGGCCTATGCCTTTTCATTATCCAGCGCAATCATTAAAACATGATTTAGAACTAATGGGTGGGTAATATCGGCCATGACTAACATAGTGTCAGGAATCAGAATCGTTGGTGATAGAACTCTCAAAATTGTTGAGAGAATTGGTGCCATCGCCTCTTTTTTGTTTTCTATATTGATCCATTCGGCGGCCAGTTTTAAGCGTTTTTCTCTAACTATTCGAGAGGTCTATTTTGCTGGTGTACAGTCCTTAATTATCATTTTAGTGTCTGGACTTTTTGTTGGCATGGTGTTGGGCTTGCAAGGTCATGAAACCTTACAGCGCTACGGCTCTGAAGACAGTGTGGGGGTGTTGGTTGCTTTATCATTAGTCAGAGAGCTGGGTCCTGTGGTCTCTGCCCTTCTATTTGCCAGCAGAGCTGGTTCTGCAATTACTGCGGAAATTGGCCTGATGAAGGCAACTGAGCAACTCTCTGCCATGGAAATGATGGCGGTTAATCCTATATCCCGAGTGGTTGCTCCTCGATTTTGGGGAGGGGTAATCTCTCTTCCGCTACTGGCTTTATTATTTAGTGCCATGGGGATTATCGGAGGCTATTTAATCGCTGTGGTTTTAATTGGTGTTGATAGCGGATCTTTCTGGTCACAAATGCAATCTGCAGTGGATTTTGAACACGATATTGTTAATGGCATTATTAAAAGCTTGGTATTTGGAGTGGCTATTTCAGCGATAGCCACTTTTGAAGGTTATGAGGCCCCGCCAACTGCCGAAGGAGTCTCTGGTGCAACCACCAGAACAGTTGTTAGTTCGTCATTAGCGGTCTTGGCGCTGGATCTGGTTCTTACTGCATTTATGTTGAAAGGATGGAATTAAATGGAACGAAGTACACTCAATTTATGGGTAGGTATTTTTGTATTACTGGGCTTTTTTTCTTTTCTAATGCTGGCCTTTAAGGTTGGTAATTTGAATTTAAGTAGCAGTAATGAGACTTATATTGTGACGGCTCATTTTGATAACATCGGTCAATTAAAAGAAAGAGCTCCCATTAGAAGCGCTGGAGTACTGGTGGGTCGAGTTAAAGCTATTCAATTTGATAGCAAGCAATACAATGCTGAGGTAAAACTCGCTATCGACAGCCAGTTTAAATTTCCTGTGGACACTTCAGCATCTATTTTGACCTCTGGCATTTTAGGTGAGCAATACGTCAGTCTTGATGCTGGTGGCGATGACAAGTATTTAAAAAACGGTGATCAAATAAAGTTGGTACAAGGAGCGGTGGTATTAGAGAAACTTATTGGACAGTTTTTGTATAACAAAGCGCAAGATACTTCCTCTACCAAAGGAGCGGCCAAGTGAAATTGATTTCAAAAAGTTGGATTTCCTTACTGTTTGTCTTATCCCTAGTGGCGAACGCACAGTCAAGTATGACAAGTGCTACCGATACCATTAAAAATACGGCCAATGATGTCATAGCCACATTAAAAGCGGACAAAGCCATACGCAATGGCGATCGACAAAAAGCTTATGCGTTGATTAACGATAAGGTTTTGCCTCATTTTGATTTTGTTCGTATGACACGCCTCGCAATGGGAAAAAATTGGCGGAAAGCAGATGATAGCCAAAAAAGTCAGTTGGTAGATAACTTTAGAAGTCTTCTGGTAAGAACCTACGCCTCTTCATTAAGTCAGTATAAAGATCAGATCGTTCAGATAAAGGGCTCAGAGAAAACAAGTGATGAGGCTGATGCAGATGTTATTGTGCATACAGTTATTGTTCCATCTGGAGGTAACGAAATTCCAATTGATTACGCTATGGAAAAACAAGCTGACGGTTGGAAAGTCTACGACATACGTGTTGACGGTGTGAGTTTAGTAACGAATTATCGCGGAGAATTTAACGAGCAAATTATTCGTAATGGTGTTGATGGGTTAATTAAAGCCTTACAAGAAAAAAGTAAATTAGCTGAAAAAAAATGAATTCATTAGATTTTCAAGCATATAAACCCAAAGGTGCTATTGTAATTAATACAGTTAATAAGATAGCCGATGAGGTTTCCTCATTAATTAAACAACATAATGTATTAATTGATTTTTCTGAAACAACTGAAATCGACTCCTCTGCACTTGCCATGATTTTACAATGGAGAAGAGACGCGGAAGCTGCGAACACACAATTGTCGTTCAGTCAGGTTCCTGTGAACCTTACAACCCTTGCTGATCTATACGGTGTTGCTTTTTTGTTTAAATAAATTTTTGGTTTACTATGATTCCAGCCATTGAAATTCGAGGCGCTGAAAAGCGCTTTGGTCATTTATTAGCTCTTAACTCAATAGATTTAACTATTGATCAGGGAGAGTTTTTTGCCTTACTTGGCCCTAATGGTGCTGGAAAAACCACTTTAATTAATTTGTTATCAGGTTTATCTCGTCCAACTGCTGGTTCTTTACGCGTTATGGGCCATGATGTGACTTTAGATTACAAAAATGCCAGAAAAAGTTTAGGTGTGGTTCCTCAGGAATTGGTTTTTGATCCATTCTTCTCTGTTCGAGAGACTTTAAGGATTCAATCAGGGTATTTTGGGATCAGTAACAACGATGATTGGATTGATGAGATCTTAAGTAACTTACAACTTAGCGATAAGGCTGAGAATAACATGAGGACCTTATCTGGCGGAATGAAAAGAAGAGTGCTCATTGCTCAGGCATTGGTTCACCGCCCTCCGGTTATTGTCTTAGATGAGCCGACAGCTGGAGTCGATGTGGAGTTACGGCAAACACTATGGCAGTTCATTAAGCGACTCAATCAAGATGGCCATACGATTTTACTCACTACGCATTATCTAGAAGAAGCTGAAACCTTGTGTAATCGAATTGCTATTTTGAAAAAAGGTAATCTGATCAGACTTGATACCACCGAAAATTTACTTAAAGAAAGTATTACCGGATCTTTAGAAGAGGTGTTTGTCTCTGTTATGCAAGAAAAGGTTAAAAGTTAATTATGGTAGGTTTTAAAACATTGTTGATTAAAGAAATCATGAGGTTTTGGAAAGTCTCCTTCCAGACCATTTTGGCTCCTTTGGTGTCTACTCTTTTGTATTTGGTTATTTTTGCACATGTATTGTCGACACACAGTGATATTTATCCCGGAGTCAGTTACGGTGTTTTTTTAATTCCTGGCCTCATGATGATGGCCATGTTACAGAATGCTTTTGCAAACAGTTCATCAAGTCTTATTCAATCAAAGGTGACTGGTAATCTGGTATTTATATTGCTAACCCCATTGTCTGAGTTGGAGTTTTACTGGGCTTACGTGGTTGCTGCGATGATAAGGGGTATGATTGTAGGGACGGTTGTTTTATTAACGTCTTTGTTCTTCTTTAAACTTCCGTTTGCCAATCCTTTATGGATTATTTTGTTTGGCTGTATTTCCACTGTTGTGGCTTCAACATTGGGGATCATTGCGGGGATTGCGGCAGAAAAATTTGACCAAATGGCGGCTTGGCAAAACTTTATCATTGTTCCGCTGACATTTCTATCGGGTGCATTTTATTCTATATCTAGTTTATCTTCGCCATGGAATACGATTTCTCGGTTAAATCCCTTTTTGTATATGATAGATGGTTTTCGTTATGGTTTTTTTAGCCATTCAGACGTTTCTCCCTGGTTGTCATTAACGATTGTCGGGGGTGTGGGTTTGGTTTTGTTATGGATAACTCTATCCATTTTAAAAAGTGGTTGGCGCTTACGAGGATAAATAGGAGTAATTATGGTTACGCCCCAAGAAATTAAAGGTTATATCGAGAAAGGTTTATCTTGCCAATATGTGGAAGTGGCTGGTGATGGCCATCATTTTGAAGCAGTTATTGTGAGCGCAGAATTTGCTGGGAAATCAAAAATCGCTCAACATCAACTGGTGTATCAAGCACTGGGGGACAGGATGCGAGCAGAAATTCATGCTCTTTCAATGAAAACATTGACTCCAGAACAATGGCAAGTCGGGCTTAAATAAAGGATTGTCGTGGATCAATTAGTGATTACTGGAGGCACTCCTCTGAAGGGAGAAGTCTTGATTTCGGGTGCTAAAAACGCAGCACTACCTTTGCTATGTGCATCATTGTTAACCTCTGAAGTCATTACGTTTTCTAATCTGCCTGACTTGAAGGATGTGAATACTTTACTCAATCTGTTAATCAGTATGGGTGTAGAGGTGGAACGCAATCAAGATAGCGTTAGTTTGTCGAGCGCTTCTTCTATTAATCCCTTTGCGTCTTATGAGTTGGTTAAAACGATGCGCGCCTCTGTGTTGGTTTTGGGACCCCTATTAACTCGTTTTGGCTCTGCTAAAGTTTCCCTACCCGGCGGCTGTGCAATTGGGGAGCGACCTGTTGATCTACATATAAAGGGTTTACAGGCGATGGGTGCCCATATTGAAATTGAGCAAGGTTATATTGTGGCGCACGCTAAGAAACTAACTGGCGCTAGAATTTTTATGGACACAGTGACTGTTACTGGTACTGAAAATTTAATGATGGCTGCCGTTTTGGCTGAGGGTACGACCATATTAGAAAATGCAGCCCGTGAGCCTGAAGTGGTTGATCTGGCTCAATGTTTGATAAAAATGGGCGCTAAAATTAAAGGCCATGGTACTGATGTCATTACAATTGAAGGAGTGAGTCAGTTGTCAGGTTCAAGTTACAGTGTCATGCCTGACCGAATCGAAACGGGTACTTTTTTAGTAGCAGCAGCTGCGACCGGTGGAGAAGTCGTGTTGAGGGGAACTCGGGCGCATAGTCTTGATGCGGTGTTAGATAAGCTATCAGAAGCGAATGCCTTGATTGATGTAAGTGAAGATTCTATTAAGATACGTATGAAGGGTATCAACCATGGCGTGAGTTTACGTACAGCACCCTACCCTGCGTTTCCAACCGACATGCAAGCTCAGTTTATGGCCATGAATGCCGTGGCCAATGGCACTACCGTGGTCACGGAGACCATTTTTGAAAACAGGTTTATGCATGTCCAAGAGCTACGCCGTTTAGGCGCCAATATTGAGGTTGAGGGGAATTCAGCTATCATAAGAGGTGTACCAAAATTAGATGGTGCAACGGTGATGGCCACTGACTTAAGAGCGTCAGCAAGCCTTGTTATTGCAGGATTGATTGCCCATGGTCAGACGGTTATTGATCGAATTTATCATCTTGATCGCGGTTATGAACGTATTGAAGAAAAATTGTCCAATTTAGGAGCTAACATTCATCGCCGAACAACGGAGTTACACTAATGAGTGTATTTGACGGAATTACCATTGCCCTATCTAAGGGGAGAATCTTTGAGGATACAAAACCTCTGCTCAAAGCAGCGGGTATCGTGCCTCTAGTGGATCCTGAAAGTTCACGAGAGCTTATTCTGCCGACCAACAACTCACGGGTTAGGTTGGTGATTGTTCGTGCCTCCGATGTGCCCACTTATGTTCAGCATGGCGCCGCAGACCTTGGTATTGCAGGTAAGGACGTGCTAATTGAGCATGGCGGCGAGGGCTTATATCAGCCCCTTGATTTAAATATTGCACGCTGTCGACTTATGGTTGCTGTGCCTAAGGGTTTTGATTATCAGGGCATGATTAAGCGTGGTGCAAGATTAAAAGTCGCTACAAAGTACATGTATTCAGCACAACAGCATTTTGCTCAAAAAGGCGTCCATGTTGATTTGATTAAATTATATGGATCTATGGAGCTCGCTCCTTTAACGGGACTCGCTGACGCCATAGTGGACTTGGTGAGTAGTGGTAATACGTTAAAAGCCAATAATCTTGAGGCCGTTGAAGAGATCACTCCTATCAGCGCCAGATTGGTCATTAATGTGGCCTCTTGGAAACTCAAGCGCGAAGAGATTGAACCCATAATGACAAATTTTGCAGGTTGTTTAACATCATGATGCGAAAACTCAATTCAAAAGATAAGGATTTTTTAGTACAGCTCAACAGGTTAACAGCCTTTGAGGCGGCGCAGGACCCAACTTTAGATCAAAGAGTGGCTGATATTGTTGGGCAAGTTAAATTGTATGGTGATAAAGCATTAATTGAGTACACAGAGCAATTTGATCGACGTCAAATTCATCACGTGGATGAACTGCGGTTGTCTAAGGAAGAATGCAAAAAAGCCTTTGATGCGCTCTCTGAAACTCAAAAATACGCCCTGACTACTGCGGCTGAGCGTATTAGAAGTTTTCATGAAAAACAAAAAAGTGAAGGATGGACCTATACAGAAGAAGATGGGACTGTATTAGGCCAAAAGATCACTCCCTTAGATAGGGTAGGTATATATGTGCCCGGCGGCAAAGCAGCTTACCCTTCATCGGTACTTATGAATGCGATTCCAGCTAAAGTGGCGGGGGTGGGACAAATTATTATGGTAGTCCCAACTCCAGATAACATAAAAAATCCTTTGGTTCTGGCGGCCGCTTATGTGGCAGGGGTTGATCAAGTCTTTACGGTAGGGGGTGCTCAGGCTGTCGCAGCGCTTGCTTATGGTACGGCCAGTATTCCCGCAGTAGATAAAATTGTTGGTCCTGGTAATGCCTACGTGGCAGCTGCTAAAAGACGGGTTTTTGGCGTGGTGGGAATTGATATGGTTGCTGGACCCTCGGAAATTTTAGTTATTGCCGATGGTACGACTCCGGCTGATTGGGTAGCAATGGACTTATTCTCTCAGGCTGAACACGACGAAATTGCTCAAGCGATTTTGTTGTGTCCTGACTTTGACTATTTGCAACAGATAGAACAGTCTGTCTCTCGTTTATTAGAGACCATGCCACGCAAAGAAGTAATCAGTGCTTCATTGCGGTCACGAGGAGCCATGATTTTGGTGGAAAATTTAGAAGAGGCTTGCACTATTTCAAACCATATTGCTCCAGAGCATCTTGAATTATCAGTGGCGAATCCTGAAGAGTTATTAGATAAAATCAAACACGCTGGCGCTATTTTTATGGGCCAGTATAGTTCGGAATCTCTCGGTGACTACTGTGCAGGACCTAACCATGTTCTTCCTACCGGGAGAACGGCGCGTTTTGCATCCCCTTTAGGAGTCTATGATTTTCAGAAGCGCTCCAGTATTATTCACGTCTCACAACGCGGTGCTCAGAGGCTAGGACATATAGCATCACAACTGGCTCATGGAGAAGGATTGGTTGCACATGCACGCTCAGCTGAATTTCGTTTGGAAAAATAATGGATTATATTCGTCCTGAAATACGTGCACTGAGCGCCTATCATGTTCCTTCTGCAGAGGGTTTAATTAAACTCGACGCGATGGAGAACCCTTATCCTCTTCCAGCCGAATTACAAGAAATACTTGCTGCAAGTCTTCCATCGTTAGCTTTAAACCGCTATCCAGATCCTAACGCTAACTTGGTTAAAGACGAGATTAGACAGGTCTTTTCCATTCATCCTCAAGCAGAAATCATTTTAGGTAATGGTTCTGACGAGATTATTCAAATGATCGCCATGGCTGTGGCCAAACCCAATGCAGTTGTAATGGGTGTTGATCCGTCCTTTGTGATGTTTAAAATGATTGCTACCTTTGTAGGCATGAAGTACGTGGGCGTTGGATTAAATCAAGATTTTTCATTGGATCGAGATGCTATTTTGTCAGCTATTGAGGAGCATCAGCCTGAAATTATTTTTTTAGCCTACCCCAATAATCCAACGGGGAACTGTTTTGATGAAGAAACACTTCTTAGCGTGATAGAAAAAAGTAAAAAGCTGGTAGTTATTGATGAGGCTTATTTTCCTTTCACTGATCGTTCGATGTTATCTCGACTCATGCAATTTCCTAATTTGGTTGTTATGCGTACCTTATCAAAATTAGGTTTGGCAGGGGTTAGATTAGGGTTTTTAGCAGGTCCTGTAGAAATTATTGGTGAAATTAATAAAGTTCGTTTGCCCTACAATATTTCTGTTTTAGATCAACAAGCCACTCGACTACTGTTACAACACTATGCTTTATTTAAAGCGCAAACAGAGAAAATTAAAATTGAGCGAAGCCGTTTAATTCGAGAAATTTCTCAATTAAATCAAGTGCATCTTTTTCCTAGTGAGGCCAATTTTGTGTTGTTAAGAGTAGCGCAGGCCCAAGACGTGTTTAATCGAATACTCGAACGTGGTATATTAATCAAGAACTTAAATAATGCGCACAGCAGCCTTAAAGGGTGTTTACGCGTCACTGTGGGTTCAGAAGAAGAAAATACTTTATTTTTAAACGCACTTAAGTCATCAATAACTTAAACCATGAGAACGGCTGAAGTAAAACGAAACACATTAGAAACCCAGGTCAGTGTCCAAATTAATTTAGATGGACAAGGTAATGCTAACCTGAACACGGGTATTGCTTTTCTTGATCACATGCTTGATCAAGTGGCTCGGCATGGTTTAATTGATCTTTCTGTTCAATGTCAGGGTGACCTTCACATTGATGCACATCATACGGTAGAAGACATCGGTATCACTATAGGACAAGCCCTCGCTCAGGCCTTAGGGAGCAAGCAAGGGTTAAGGCGCTATGGTTTTGCTATGGTACCCTTGGACGAGTCTTTATCAAGGGTCGTTGTTGATTTATCTGGTAGACCAGGTTTGTTTTTTGATGTTCCTTTTACCCGAGCACGAATCGGTGATTTTGACGTTGATTTGTTCTTTGAATTTTTTCAAGGATTTGTTAATCACGCACAAATAACTTTACATATCGATAATCTCAAAGGGCGTAATGCTCACCATCAAGCTGAAACCTTGTTTAAGGCTTTTGGGCGCGCTCTTCGTATGGCCACTGAACATGACCCAAGAATAGCTGGTGTTATTCCATCTACCAAAGGGGCTCTTTAATAAGAGTGATAGTGAACTGTGAGCGAAATTGTCATTGTTGACTACGGAATGGGTAATTTGCGCTCCGTAGAAAAAGCACTTCAACAGGTAGCACCCTTGCAGTCTATTAAAGTGACTTCTGATCCACAGCTGATTAGAACGGCGGATCGTGTGGTCTTTCCAGGTCAAGGTGCAATGCCAGATTGTATGCGTGAGCTTAAACAACTCGGCTTAACAGAGGTGCTGTTAGAGGTAGCGAACAATAAACCTTTTTTAGGGATTTGCTTGGGCTTACAAATGCTGTTTGAGCATTCCGAAGAGGGCAACACTCACGCTTTAGGGGTATTTAAAGGTGATGTGGTGCGTTTTAACGAGGCTCAACTCTTTGATGAGTGTGGGAGCCGACTTAAAATACCTCATATGGGTTGGAATCAAGTCGAGCAATCTATGGAACATCCATTATGGAAATCCATCTCGAATCAAAGTAGATTTTACTTTGTACACAGTTATTATGTGAGAGAAAAAGAGGCAATCGCAAGTGGAATTAGCCGCTATCCAGAGTCCTTTACCTGTGCAGTGGCAAGAGACAATATTTTTGCTGTGCAGTTTCACCCAGAAAAAAGTGCCGCTTCAGGCCTGACTTTATTAGAAAATTTTGTTCAATGGAAGCCCTAAATAATCATGATTTTAATCCCTGCTATTGATCTTAAAGACGGGCACTGCGTTCGTCTCAAACAAGGTTTAATGGAAGAAGCTACAGTATTCTCTGAAGAACCCGCTGCCATGGCCAGATATTGGCTAGACAATGGTGCACAACGCATACATTTAGTTGATTTGAATGGGGCTTTTGCTGGTAAACCTCAAAATGAACGGGCAATCCGTGAAATTGTGGATGAAATTAATGGTGATATTCCTATTCAGGTGGGTGGTGGTATACGTGACTTAGATATCATTGAGCGTTACCTAGACAGTGGTGTGACTGAAGTTATCATTGGAACAGCTGCTGTGAAAAACCCTGGTTTTTTACATGAAGCCTGCGACGCGTTTCCAGGCCATGTTATTGTGGGTTTAGATGCAAAGGATGGAAAAGTGGCTGTGGACGGATGGTCAAAGCTGACCGGTCATGAGGTGAACGATTTGGCCAAGCGTTTTCAAGATTATGGTGTTGAAGCCATTATTTATACCGATATCGGCCGAGACGGAATGCTAACCGGAGTGAATATTCCAGCCACCGTAGCGCTAGCCCAGCAACTCATTATTCCGGTGATTGCAAGTGGCGGCATATCTAACCTTGATGATGTCAGGGCGCTGTGCGAGGTTGAAGAAGAAGGTATTATGGGAGCGATTACGGGTCGCGCCATTTATGAAGGGAAGCTTAATTTTAAAGAGGCTAATCAGCTTGCTATCTCTTTGTCGCACCCACCTAAGACCAGTATTTAGTCCATTATGTCTTTAGCCAAAAGAATTATTCCCTGTCTTGATGTTAATGCGGGGCGTGTTGTGAAGGGAATTAATTTTCTCGGTCTTAAGGATGCGGGCGACCCTGTGGAGATTGCTAAGCGTTATGACGAGCAAGGCGCCGATGAGGTCACTTTTCTTGATATCACGGCCAGTTCTGAGGACAGAGGCTTAATTCTCCCCATCATAGAGCAAGTCTCCTCACAGGTATTTATTCCCTTAACTGTTGGAGGGGGGGTACGGCAAGTAGAAGATATTAGAACGCTTCTTAATGTTGGCGCCGATAAGGTTAGTATCAATACAGCCGCTATTTTGAACCCTCAGCTTATCTTTGAGGCATCACAAAAATTTGGCTCACAATGTATTGTTGTTGCGATTGATGCTAAACGTGCTGCAACACCCTCAGGGTATGGTGTATTCACCCATGGTGGTAGGAAAGAAACTGGTTTAGATGCTGTTGAATGGGCACTATCTTGTTATCAATTGGGTGCTGGTGAGTTATTAATTACCAGTATGGATCGGGATGGAACAAAATCAGGTTTTGATCTTGAGCTAACCAAAAAAATCAGTGAATCAGTGGGGATTCCAATTATTGCTAGTGGGGGGGTTGGCAGCCTCCAAGACTTGGTTGATGGGATCAAGTTAGGTGGCGCAGACGCGGTTCTCGCTGCCAGTATTTTTCATTATGGCGAATATACGGTTAGAGAGGCCAAAACGTATTTACGAGACCATGGTGTCGAGGTGAGATTGTGAGCGATTGGTTATCGGCTGTTCAATGGAATGATCAAGGTTTGATTCCTGTTATTGCTCAGGATATAAATACGCATCAAGTGTTAATGCTGGCTTGGATGAATCGAGAGTCACTAAGCATGACCATTGAAAAAGGTGAAGCTGTTTATTGGTCTCGTTCGCGGAATAAACTGTGGCATAAGGGTGAAGAATCAGGGCACTTTCAAAAAGTAAAAGAAATTCGCCTCGACTGCGACGGTGATACTTTGTTGTTGTTGGTAGAGCAAATTGGGGGTATCGCCTGTCACACGGGAAGAGCTCATTGTTTTTATAAAAAATGGCAAAATAATACCTGGTTAGAAGTTGAGGACGTTAAAAAAGCGCCTTCAACCATTTATAAAAAAGGATCGTCATCATGAGCGGCTATCAAGATATCCTAGTGAGACTCACTGAAACACTTAATGCCAGAAAAGAATCTTCAGCCGACTCCTCTTACGTCGCCTCTTTGTATCATAAGGGTATAAATACAATAACCCGTAAAGTAGGTGAAGAGGCGCTTGAAACCATTCTTGCAGCGAAAGATGGCGTTAAGTTAGAAATTGTTAAAGAAAGTGCTGACCTGTGTTTCCATTTGATGGTGTTGTTGGCATATTTTGATTTATCAATGGATGATGTTATGGCAGAGCTGGCAAGGCGAGAGGGTATTTCGGGAATTGATGAGAAGGCATCACGTTAAGGGGGAGCATTCATGACTGACTGTGTTTTTTGTAAGATTATTGCAGGACAAATACCCAGCAAAAAAGTGTATGAAGATGAGGATACTTTTGCGTTTTACGATATTCGTCCTCACATGAAAGTTCACTTTATGATTATTCCTAAAAAACACATTTCCTCTTTAATGGATTGTCAGTCTGAAGATCAACAGTTGCTGGGTAAAATGATGTTAATGACCTCGAAGCTTGCCAAACAAGAAGGTTTGCCTGATGGCTATAAAACACTAGTTAACACTGGGTTGGCAGGGGGACAAGAGGTCTTTCATTTGCATGTCCATGTTATGGGTGGCGGAAGTTTGTAGTTAACAGCTTAACCATTTAGAATGGATCAATAATTATTATTTATAGCGGAGGGATTCATGGGTGACTTATTTACAATTCAACATTTACTACTCATTTTATTGATTGTGGTTTTGGTATTTGGTACTAAAAAATTACGCAATATTGGCTCAGATCTTGGTGGTGCCGTAAAAAGTTTTAAAGAGGGTATGGCTGGAGGTGGCGAAACTGCTTCACATGCTGATACTGCTGAAAAAAAGCCTATTGAAGAGCAGACAAGTAATACAGTTAACCAAGAAATGGCGAATAAATCAAAAGAACACTCATAATTCCCTTACTTGGTATTGTCTAATTCATGTTTAATTATAGTTTTTCCGAAATCGCTTTAGTGGCCTTGGTTGCACTGATCGCCATTGGGCCTGAGAGGCTGCCGCGTGTTGCCCGAGGTGCAGGAATTTTATTCGGACGATTTAGACGTTATGCGGAAACGGTCAAACGAGAAATTGACACTGAATTAGAAAAAGCACAGCTAAAAGAAGTTCAAGAGAAGATTAAAAATGCGCAACATGAGGCGCAAGAGATACTTAATCAATCCAAAGAAAAAACCGGTGATTTCTTAAATAGCCCTGTTGAAACGGTAGACAATACTATTCATTCAGCCGCTCAGGCGGTACCTGAGACTGTGGCAACGAATTATCGTAACTTGGATATTGCAACCACTGCTATTGTTGGTGTTGCAGGTGATCCTTACAGTGTTCGAGCGAAAAGTCTCACACGAAGTCAGCCCATTAAAAGCGCTCAATTCCCATTGTCACTGGATGACACGCCACCCACGGAGGCCAAGTGATAGAAGAAAGTAGCGGTGTTCAAGAATTCATTACGCATCTGATTGAATTACGAACAAGGTTAATTAGAGCGGTAGCGTCGGTATTTGTTGTTTTTTTATGTCTGTTGCCGATTGCTAACCGTCTTTATACTTGGTTGGCTTTGCCCTTATTAAAAAAAATGCCAATTGGTGGCCATATGATTGCCACTGAGGTAACCACGCCATTTTTTGTACCCATGAAAGTTGCGGGATTGGTGGCCTTTTTGATTGCTTTGCCTTATGTTCTAAGTCAAGTATGGGGATTTATTGCACCAGGCTTATACTCTCACGAAAAAAAAATGGCATTACCTTTAATTGTCAGTAGCACATGCTTATTTTATTGCGGAATGTTATTTGCTTATTTTGGCGTTTTTCCGTTTGTCTTTGGTTTTATTGCCAATACCGCGCCCCAAGGCGTAGAGATTATGACGGATATCGACAAGTACTTAAGCTTTGTGATCAATATGTTTATTGCCTTTGGTTTGGCGTTTGAAACCCCTGTGGCAGTTATTTTATTGGTTAAATTTGGGGTATTGTCTGTTGCGCAGCTACGTGGCGCAAGGCGATACGTGATCGTCGGGGCCTTTATCGTGGGCGCTGTATTTACGCCGCCCGATGCCATTTCACAAACCCTTCTCGCCCTGCCCCTTTGGTTTCTTTACGAGGTTGGGATCATTGCGGCAAGTCGCATGAGTCCTAGGGTAAAGGAGAGTCCTGTTCCTCTGGATTCTTGATGTGACCTTTCGGGCGTTTATCAACGGTTAAATTCAGGGTTATTGTTCTACCGTTTCTTAATACCTTAATGGTTATTTTGGTTTTTGGCGTCAGCGTCGCTACTTGATTCAACATATCCCTTGAGTCATTAATGACGTGTCCATCAACTTCAATTAATATGTCACCTGGCTTGGCGCCTGCTTTATCAGCAGGTCCGTTGGTTAAAATACCTGCTAAGAGAGCCCCTTGTGTGCTCGGTAAATGAAAAGAGTCAGCGAGCTCAGGGGTGAGATCTTGGGCTTCAACGCCAATCCATCCGCGTATCACTTCGCCATGTTCAATAATTGCCTGCATAACATTTTTGGCAGTACTAACGGGAATGCTAAAACCAATGCCTTGTGAACCACCGGATTTAGAGTAAATGGCAGTATTAATACCAATTAAATTACCATTTGAGTCAACCAGCGCTCCGCCTGAATTACCTGGATTAATGGCGGCATCGGTTTGAATAAAGTTTTCAAAGGTATTGAGTCCAAGACGGTTACGACCTAGGGCGCTAACAATCCCCATGGTAACGGTCTCGCCAACACCAAAGGGGTTACCAATGGCGATGGCGATATCTCCAACGCTCACGTTCTCTGAGGATCCATACGTAATAGGCGACAGGTTATTAAGATTTATTTTTAAAACAGCAAGATCTGTTTCAGGATCAGTGCCCACCACATTGGCTTTAGCGACGCGCCCGTCAGTCAGGACAACCTGTATTTCCTGAGCGCCATCAATTACATGATCATTGGTTAAGATGTAACCTTGTGCGAGAACAATCACACCGGAGCCAAGGCTTAATTGTTTTTCTGGTGTGGCTGGGAAGTTATCGTTAAAAAATTTCTTTAGCTCAGGATTGTTAGGAAATATTGAGCTGTGTGGATTACTGACCTCTTTGGTGGTAAAGATGTTCACTACTGAAGGCATGGCTTTTTTAGCGGCCATACGAAATGAGTAGGGAGGAGCTGCTTTACTTGTGGCCGTTGAATTGAGAGAGCTAAATACGGGAGCGTGTGTAATCAGATCATTTCGAAAGAGACTGATGATGAAAATAATCCCTAAGCAGACAGTAACGGATTGCGCAAACACCAGCCAAAGTTTTTTCATAAGTGTGTAAGTAATAATTAGTTTAGATTGATTCTTAAGTTATTGAATTTTTTCTTAAATTTCATAAAAGATACTTAAGCTTAAGATACTGTTCTGATAAAATGAAATTTAGTTGCATTATATTAGCCTAAATAGGTCATTTGTTATGAATTCAAATAATACCAATTCTGGCAGACGTCAGTTTCTGGTAAGTGCCACAGTCGCCATGGGTGCTGCAGGCGTCACGGCAATTGCCACTCCCTTAGTTAGCAGCATGTTACCCAGCGCCAAAACCAAATCGGCAGGAGCGCCCGTTGAAGTTGATATTTCATCTCTTGAGCCTGGCATGATGATCACCCAAGAATGGCGTGGTCAACCTATATGGATTGTATATCGTACTACTCAAATGATGGAACAATTGAGTAAAAATACGCAGTTTTTGGCTGACCCAGATTCTAACAGTTCTGAGCAGCCTGCTTATTGTAAAAACACCAGTCGATCTATGAGTTCGCATCCTGAGATTTTGGTGGTAGTAGGTATTTGTACTCATTTGGGCTGCTCGCCTGTCAGTAAAACGAAAGTTGGCGCTGCTGATGGGATGAGTAGCGATTGGCCTGGAGGGTTTTTCTGCCCCTGTCATGGATCTAAATACGACATGTCTGCTAGGGTGTTTAAAGCTGTTCCTGCGCCCTTTAACATGCGTATCCCTCCTTACAAATACCTGGCAAATAAAAAAATTCTGATTGGTGATGACCAAGGAGAGGCTTGATATGAGGGCCACATTATCACGACTACAACATTGGATAGATGACCGTTTTCCATTAACGTCTGTATGGCGCGATCATTTGGCGGAGTATTACGCCCCCAAAAATTTTAATTTTTGGTATTACTTTGGTTCGTTAGCCACTATTGTTCTCGTTATGCAAATTGTGACGGGCATATTTTTAACCATGAATTACAAGCCTGATGCGAAGTTGGCCTTCGCTTCAGTGGAATACATCATGCGTGATGTGGATTATGGTTGGTTAATTCGCTATATGCACTCTACCGGTGCTTCCATGTTTTTTGTTGTGATTTATTTACATATGACACGCGGTATGCTCTATGGCTCGTATAAAAAACCAAGGGAGTTGATTTGGCTGTTGGGTATGGCAATTTATTTTTGTTTAATGGCAGAGGCATTTTTTGGTTATTTACTGCCCTGGGGACAGATGTCTTATTGGGGTGCCCAAGTCATTGTGTCCTTGATTGATGCCTTAAGTCCAGCTCTTGCTTTATGGATTCGTGGGGATTACGTGATAGCTGACGCCACACTGAATCGTTTCTTTGCCTTCCATGTCATAGCGATTCCTTTGTTGTTATGTATCTTGGTATTTTTGCATATTGTCGCACTTCATAGCGTTGGATCGAACAATCCAGACGGCATTGAAATCAAGAAAGTAAAAGACCCTAGTACGGGGATCCCGCTTGATGGCATTCCTTTTCATCCCTACTACACCGTTAAGGATTTAGTAGGTTTAATGGCCTTTTTTATTGTTTTCTTTGCCATTGTGTTTTTTAGTCCAGAATTTGGTGGCCACTTTTTAGAAGCCAACAATTTTATTCCTGCAGACCCTTTAAAAACCCCGTCTCACATTGAGCCCGTGTGGTATTTCACTCCCTTTTACGCTATCTTGCGTGCCATTCCACAAAAACAGTTGGGGGTGATTGCCATGGGGTTGTCGGTAGCTATTTTCTTGCTACTTCCTTGGCTTGATCGAGGTCTAGTCAAATCTATTCGTTACCGTGGCACGCTCTATAAAACCGCATTGTTTGCCTTTTTTTCAGCATTTCTTGTGTTGGGTTACATGGGGACACAAAACCCAACGATTTGGTATGTGAATCCCGTATCAAGAGTGTGTTCTGTTATTTATTTTGGTTTTTTCTTTTCGCTTCCGTGGATAAGTCGTTGGGATAAAACAAAACCTGTTCCTGAGAGGTTAACTTGATAAGGAATGTCAGCGTAATGCTAAAAAAAATATTACCTTTTTTGTTATTACTGTCGGTTGGTTTTGTCCATTTATCTTGTGAGGCAGAGGAGACGGTTCCATTGCAGCATATCAGTATCAATGGCACAGATTATCCCTCCCTACAAAGAGGGGCGAAACATTTCATTAATTACTGTGTGACTTGCCATGGAGCTAAGTTTGTACGTTATGATTTATTAAAACAAATTGGTTTGAGCAAGCAGCAAATTGAAGAAAATCTTATTCTCACTGGCTCTAAAATCAGTGATGATATGGTAGTGGCTTTTAGTGCGAAGGACGCGACCGAGTGGTTTGGTGTTGCGCCGCCCGATTTGTCTGTTGAGGCCAGAGTCAGGGGGGCTGATTGGTTATATTCTTATTTAAAAGGCTTTTATAAGGACGATACTCGTCCATCAGGTTGGAATAACGTTGTTTTTCCCAATGTTGCAATGCCTCACGTCCTATATGCCTTGCAAGGAACACAAGTTATTGGACCTACAAAAGATATTCAACATTTGGCTTTAACTGATTTGGTTGTAGAAAAACCGGGGAAATTAACGCCTGCGGAGTATAATCAGTTTATCTATGATCTTGTAAACTATATGGCTTTTATGGCAGAACCTGCCAGAGAGACTAGAATTCATATGGGATATGGTGTCATAATCTTCCTAATTTTAGGCTTTGCCTTATCCTATGCCCTGAAAAAAGAGTATTGGAAAGATATACATTAATTAACGTCTAGTACGAGATAATATTTTATGATGACACTGTATTCAGGCACCACGTGCCCATTTAGCCACCGTTGCCGTATCGTTTTATACGAAAAAGGCATGGATTTTCAGATTATTGATATCGATTTATTTAATAAGCCAGAAGATATTGGCATCATGAATCCCTATAATGAAGTGCCTATTCTGGTGGAAAGAGATTTAATTTTATTTGAATCAAATATCATCAACGAATATATTGATGAACGATTTCCTCATCCTCAATTGATGCCCGCAGATCCTGTAATGCGTGCACGGGCAAGATTATTCTTATTCCGTTTTGAAAAAGAGCTTTTCAATCAGGTTTCGATTATTGAAAGCGGTAATGCAAAACTGATTGATAAGGCCCGAGCTGCTGTTCGTGAAAGCTTGGCCCAAATCGCTCCTGTATTTGTTAAACAGAAGTTTATGTTGGGTGAAGAGTTTTCAATGTTAGATGTTACTATCGCACCGTTATTATGGCGTTTAGAACATTACGAAATTACGCTTCCTAAAACAGCTGCTCCATTACTTAAATATGCAGAGCGACTTTTTGCAAGACAAGCATTTATTGATTCAATGACGCCTGCTGAAAAGGCTATGAGGAAGTAGTGTCATGGCTTCCTCAACCAAGCCTTACTTAGCCAGAGCATTATGGGAATGGTGTTGTGACAATGGACTCACTCCATTGATCCACGTGACAGTCAATCACAACACAAGGGTTCCATTACAGTATGTTAAAGACGGTCAAATTGTTCTGAACATTAGCCCTAGTGCCAGTCGTGGACTACAAATGGGAAACGATCTTATACAATTTAATGCTCGTTTTTCTGGGGTATCTCAAGAAGTGAGTGTACCCTGGGCTGCTGTGACTGGACTCTATGCTAAGGAAACAGGAGAGGGTATGTTTTTTGAGGCAGAGGTTGAGCAAGAATCATCAGATGTAATATCCAGCGAATTAGAGCAACCCTCAGCATTTGAACAAGACACTCCTTTAGGTGATAAAAAATCCAGGCCTAACCTGACAATCGTCAAGTAATCAGGTAAAATTGTGTTTTTTTAGGCCGGCATAGCTCAGATGGTAGAGCAGCTGATTTGTAATCAGAAGGTCGTGAGTTCGATTCTTACTGTCGGCACCATATAAATTATATAACCATTTGATTTTAAATGAAAAATATAATGTTTAAATAATTTGTGTGGGTTTTGTGTGGGGAAAAGTAGGGCTCTTTCCCCAATTACTGAGGCAGCTATAATCACCCACAGAGCACCTTAACACGCACTCTGTAATTCTCAAATTTTCTAAAGCTATAAGCACTACACAACAATACTTTAGCATTTTTACGTTATACTTTACTTATAAGTTAGTTAAAATTTTTGGGTAAGATTAATGAATACGCTAAAGTTATCTGCTGACGAAAATATATTGCTCGGAGCTTTTCGTGCTTTGGAGCAGAAAAAGGCAATTTCTCCAGAAGATCTAGTTGCCGATTACAATCGCATCTTTAAGTCTTCGGTTGCAGAACCATTAAACAAGTCCCATGTTTTCGAGCGATTTTCTTTGATTGATCCCGATGTTCGACTGACCATTCAATCACACACATCGACCTTATAGCATGCCGGCGTGGGGAAAAGTACTCTCAGAGATTGGCGCTAAGCAACAAGCGGGCATGCAGGCTGTAGACGTCGTTCGGCGAAAATATCTCAAGCAATTACATTCTCACACAGGTAGAAACGTAATTGCGTATTATTCCGGATGGCTGTTTCGACCGCCATCTACCCCAAACTTGAGCGTTGGTGATGACGACATGAATGCGTTCATGGCGGCTGTTCATCAACTGAATAGAGATAAAGGTCTAGACTTAATACTTCACACTCCCGGTGGGGATATTGCTGCCACAGAGGCATTGGTCAAATATCTGTGGGTAATGTTCGGGAAAGATATCCGCGTCATAGTGCCTCAACTTGCCATGTCAGCTGGGACAATGATTGCTTGTGCGGCCAAGGAGATTGTTCTGGGAAAACAATCAAGCCTAGGTCCAATAGACCCTCAAATAAGCGGTGTTCCGGCTCAAGGGGTTCTTGATGAATTCCAGATGGCAGTAGAGAGTATTAAGCGTGATCCTGCTTGCACGCCTCTTTGGCAACAAATTGTTTCACGGTACCATCCATCATTCCTCAATGAATGTGCTCAGGCCATAAATTGGTCTCGTACCATGGTTCATGGATGGCTTTGTGAGAACATGTTCAATGCACAGGAAGAACACGTTATAACTGCGCATGCGATCGTTGATTTTTTAGGGGACCATTCGGCAACTGCTGCTCATGCGCGGCACATACCGATGAGCAAATGTGAAGAAATAGGACTTAAGATAATCAAATTAGAAGATGACAAAAAACTGCAAGACTTGGTTTTGACGGTACATCATGCTTACATGCACACATTTTCTATGTCGCCGGCATGCAAGATAGTTGAGAATCACACGGGTGTTGCGACAGTACATATGGCTGGAATTCAGCAAGTCCTTAGGGCAGTTCCTGCCCAAGCAGCAATCCCAGGAATAACCCCGCAAATGTAAATGCCAGTTGATTTACAACAAGTGCCTCCAGTCACCACTGAAAAAAGCCCGAAGCGCTAAGCAAACTCTTAGATTTTTGTTAATACGCTATATTGATTGTCCAACGATACTAGTAGATAAATTTAGCTTAATAAAAGCTTTAAATTAGGTGTTTTAATCCCACATGACCTAAAATTAGCACCACATTGCTTGGCATGATTCTCATCATGCAATGTTTCCTGTATGGTTTGACAATCTTATCTCATCCCCATAATTTCTCAACCGGTTTTCCAACCGAACGAGCCAGGAGGCAAGCGGAGCGCGGCAGGTGCGGAATGATGGTGCTACAATTTTCGCTCTTCAGATAAAACCTATGAAATTAAGTCTATCAAACAGAATCTGAAAATTCATGAATTCAGTAACGTCAAACTCATTGACTGCATTGGCGAACGCAATCTTCTGCTTCGAGGTACCGTCGATCTCGAACACTTTTGATCCGGCGACAACTGGCGCGAGGGAAAAACCAAATTTTTGCAGCACAGTGTCAGCGAAATAATGCTCAATTGACATAAAGCTGTGGATAGGTTTATCCGTATTGACAAAATCGGACCTCTCCGTGAGGACCGGTAATAATGATGCGTGCACTTTCTTTTTAGCATGGTATTTATGCTCTGCATCCACGCCTGCGCTAAAAACGTGTTTATTGAGGCCCGCGAAGCCCTCGTAGCCGGCTCTATCAAAGTCAAATATGCCACACAAAGGACGGTCAGTAACTGCTGAGAGAAATTCCAGCGTTCGGCGTAGCATGCCTGCGCCACCAGACCTTTTCTCCTCATCTGGCTCAATCCCGCAGGGCACAACGTCAAAAGGCATCGTTGTCCCTGGTTTTAGTTTTATCCAAGCAGTCGATACCAATTGGGCATCTGACTTTCCCTCAAGCAAAAGGATTGGTTTAGATGTCGAAGAAATTGCCATGAGAAGTTCCTCATGGAAAGCCTTGGTCTTGGTAAAGACGTTGAAAGCTTCTCGAAATTCTGAATATGACTCCGGCGGGATATGCGTCGCACCTGGCAATTCGATGATCTCGTAGCTATCTTCCCCTAATTTGTTCTCCAGACCAATGGCAACCATTGGCGCGTGCGCACTGAGGATGAATTGAACCTTGGGAAACAGGGCGATCAGTTCAGGCAGGACTCGATACTGGAGACCAACGTGCAGGTGCATGTCGGCCTCGTCGATGACAACCAGCCCCTCAATTTCGCCCGGTGAATGAAAGCTCATACTGGACAAATCAGCATCTCTAACAATCGACGCGAACAGGCAGAACAGTGCGCTTTCGCCTGCTGAGAGACTCATCAGATCCTTTATGACTCGAATCGGCGTGCCGTCGCGCACCACTGATGCGTTGATGATACGTGACTTACGATCCCCAATACCGAGTTGTAGTATGTCTGTCTCTTTCTCGCAGATGACCTTCCTTAGAACATCTTGAATAGAGGAAAAAACGGCATGGGCTTTTCCGGGAACCTTAACTCTTACTGAAACGATATTATTACCTTGAGGCACCGGTGAGTCTTCGGTAACTGGAAGTGCTATCGGGACAAACCTTTCATGATGCTCACTGACCATCATGTCGAAGATGACGGAATTCAGCCAGTCTAGAGTTGGCTTCAATCGATTCCTTGAGAATATTCGCCGAGTTGTTCTTCCCTTCATTCGCTCTGGCTCGGGCAGCTTCAAGTCAGAGGAGAGATCCTCGATATTTAGCCAATCGGGTGGCTCAAACCGATCAGCTGGGAAGTAAAGCAAGCAATTCTTATCGAGCATTTCCTCCATTAGGCGGGCGTCGGCAAGCTTGCCCATATTCAGATTGAAAAAGCTAGTCTCATGAGCCGGGAGTTGATCCCAGGCAGGGTCCAGTGCTTGCATGGCACTGGGGTCGGCATATTCAGTCTTTGGCCGGTTGAGTTGCCATTCGGTGAGGACCACACCTTTATCGAAAGCCAATCTCGCGAAATAAAATTCTGCAGTACCGTTTATGGCGAGTGGAGAGCGAATCCGATATACCCGTCCCTTCTCGACCTCAATGTCATCGAATACATGCTGCTTCATACCGACCAGGGCGTTAACGACAAACGAGATCGCCGTCGATTTACCACTACCATTCTTTCCAACTAGCAATACTGGCTTAGGCTGTTCGCCTTGGAACGGGAGCGTGAGATCGAAGCTCTCGATTGGCCCTGTATTCTTCAATGTCACCGTCCGAAGGTACATCTGTCGCTAAACCTCCCAACACCCATTATCTTTATCATCTTAATCTGAGCACTATTCGCATTACAAATAGAATCGCCCTAACAATTTTAGGTACTTTGTAAGTCAGTCAAAACAGTATTTTATATTTGTATAGGATACAATATTCGGGTTTATTTATGTTGTCTTACAGAATTATAAAAATAATTAAATATTATTAAAAAGGTTTTTTTTCAAGTAATACAGGTTATTTGATTAATTCATTTTTGTTTGATTAGTTTAGAAAAACTCGCAGTAACTCCATTTCTATGTCTTGCCACATATCTTTGGTATGGTTTGGTTCTGGTTGTGGAGTGACCTAACTGGATATCATGGTATTCCCTAGTGCCGTATCCTCATCTCCGCCTAGGTTTTCTTCATACTCTCGCAGAACGATCCTCAATAATTTTGAAAGAACGCAACGCCATTCCTGCTTTTTTTACCCTGACAGGAATAGTCTCATCTTCTAGAAGTTGTCTAACTCGATAAATTGGTAGGTCACATTTCAACCCTAAAATGACTTCTCGCAATACAAGTTCCTTAGAGAATTCCGCAAAATAACTCCCTCCCTCATTTGAAGTCGGATCAAGATCAACAAACATTCGTCTTTCCTCTTCGTATTTCCAATCAATGAATTTCGTTCGGAGTAGATTTTCCATCAACCGTTCTCCGTCAACAATTTTTCTGGTTTTTTGATCGAATTTTACTTTTAGTCTTTGGGTTGTGTAATGTACTTCGAATAAAAATTCATCTGGAACATCAAAACCAAGAGCCATTCCTGAGTGTTTTTCTGCATAGTGTCCCCAGAGCAATGGATTACCCCATGAACTGCTGAAACATATTACTCCCTTGGTTAAATTCAGATTATTCTTGAACTCACTCAATACTTTTCGATCCTTGGGGTCTAGTAAGTCAGCCGCTAAAAGCTCGAAGGGATCATTAAGCTGGTTGAATCTTGAGATTTTTAGGCGTTTTAATGATAGATTGCTTATGCCATAATTTGTGTTTGTGAAATGATAAACTCTCATGGCTTTCTCTAACTTACAAAAGATTAAACTTTGTACTTACTATATATGTAAACGTATAAAGTTTTAAAACTTTATACGATTGCAGTCAGATAAAATTAAATCTATTCCTCTGACGGAACATATTCAAGCAAATCCCCTGGTTTGCAGTTAAACAGCTCACATAGCTTTTGTAATGTGGCGATTTCAATCAGTTGCGCATCATCATTGTAGAGTAGGGTAATAGTGTTTCTGTGAACACCCACGCTTTTAGCTACGTCAATTACCTTTAATTTACGCTCTCCCATCATTCTAGATAGGTTGCATTTGATTTTTGAGTCTTTAATTTTCATAGGCGTAATAGATTTATCTTGACTTTTATATTCACTTCATATAAACTTTATTCATATCGACTGAATATCAGTTATTTCATCGGTATGTCATTTCAATTATATATTATGGAGATAGAGATTATGACAATTATTAAATTAACCCCTGAAGAAGAAGCATCTTATCAAGAAGACATCATTGACTATGATTTAAGAGGTCGGGTGTATCAAGACATACCCTCGGTATTTCGGGTTGTGGAGATCAGTACCAGTAAAATGGACGATGGCAGTTATATTCATAAGGCAGAGCTCTTTCATCAGGATTGCCGATTATCTGTGAGCTGGAACAATGATCAATCTTATTCTGGTGTAAGCGTGTTTGATCTGGTAACTCCTCAAAGGCTAACCTTTAGGAATAACTGGGTCCATTTAGCAAAGGGTGGATTGCAGGTGATCGAAGAGCCTGATGCCAGCATTAACCTCTTTAAGACCGCCCCGAACAGTTGGGTCAATTACCGGGATTATTTACTCAAAAACGCGGCTAACTACTGGGATCAGATGGATGAGGACTGTAAGCTGATATTTAACCAGCTCATGTGGCAAAAGGACTTCTTTCAGCGCTATTGTGAAACGCCTTCCTCTAAAGATCACCATCACAACTACCTAGGAGGTAATCTAGACCATTCTGTGCATGTGGTCGACATCATGATGGCCTTAGCCAAAGACCCTCAAATAAGAGTTAATCAGTCAATTTTAATCCTCATAGGATTGATTCATGACGCTGGTAAATTCAAAGAGTTCTTTTATCAAGCCTCAGGTCAAGATCAACCCGTAATTTGCCGCACACCTCACGCTAAATTGATAGGGCACAAGACGCTCTTAATGATGATGCTAGGGGAGGCTCAAAGCAACCTGAGCGACCGAATCGATCAAAACAAATTCCTGCACATTATTCACTGTATTTCATCACATTATGGTGGCAAACCTTGGCTTGGAATTCCCAGTCCTCTTTTGCAAGAAGCCATGTTACTTCAAGCCGCAGATCATCTCTCCAGTGAAGTGGATGTCCACAACAATTTGTTTGATCAATATGAGGATAGGGTGAGCTCTAACTTTCATCCGATATACCGCGCCCAAGTGTATCGTTCACTCGGAAGTTAAACGTGCAACACAGAGTGAAAAACAGTAAGGGGAATATGTCGTAAGTGGGGGGGAAGTCGATGCAATTTGTAGAAGTCGTTTAAGCCTGTTGATTGATAAGATCAGCAGGCTTTTTTTAATAATTTTGATTTGGGTTATCTAGTGAGCTTATCGTCATCTTCCTCATAATTGACAAACGTTTTACTGGCCACATTACCAAGCGTAATTGTTAGTTTATATAACTCCTTTTCTGAAATGGGATCAATGCAGTCTGGATCGATCTCACTTTGAAAAGAAGCTTTAAGAAAATAGCTCTCCATTGGCCCCAGGAGTCCGTTAAAACCGCACTCAAAAAAGTCGATAAGTAGTTCTCGTACCCTTGCATCGGATTTCGCGGTTTCAATGAGCTGACGACCTAATTTTTCATATTTTCTCGTGATGGTTTTATCTCGTTTAATTTCAATAGCCTTCTCAATAAAAACTCGTTGGTTTTTTAACTGTTCCTGTTTAACCGTAATCTTTTTTAATCGCTTTTCAACACTAATTAACTCATTACACATTTTTTTAAATGACTTTCGTTTAATTTGAGGTTTTGTGTTCATTTTTTCTATTGTTTTGTGTCTGTTACTCATACAAAAATGTACCTAAAAAAATATACTTAATTAGTATAACTTGTTGTTTTAATTGCATTTTTAATATCGTTAATGGTATCATGATTTAACGATTCAATTTATAGATTTATTTTGGATCGCTAATTGATATAACCGCACTTATGCAAACTTAAGGGGGAATGCAATGAGTAATGCGATAGATGGTTGTCAAATTTACGGAAAATTTTATTTGATATTTTTTTATGAAAACTTAATTAAAGGAGTAAGAAATCATGACCTGTTTTTCTTTCAACATGAGTTTAATTCAACGTAGCAAAAATGAAAGTGCCGTAGTTGCAGCCGCATATCGTTCTGGAACTTCAATAAAGAGTTTGCGGGATAATAAAGTTAAAAACTTTTCCTCTAAAAAGGGCGTCGTTTTTAGTGCTATTTATGCGCCAGCCAATGCTCCCCAATGGGTTTATGACAGATCAGCGCTTTGGAACGGAGCGGAAGCTGCTGAAAATAGAAAAAACTCATCACTTGCTCGTGAAATTCGTTATGCCTTGCCATGTGAATTACCTCTTGATACAAACATTGAATTAGTTAAGGTTCTAGTAGAAAAACTCATTGAAGAACATCAAGTAGTAGTGGATGCCAATATTCATCTTGCCAATGAAAAAGGTGACCAAAGAAATATTCATGTACATCTCTTGATGACAACACGCCGAGTTGACAATACTGGTCTCACAAATAAGACAAGAGAGCTTGACGTTAGGAATTCCAAGAAAGTGGGGTATTGGCGTGAATATTTTGCAAAAATAACCAATTTATTTTTAGACATGGCAGGCGTTGAAGAACGGGTTGACCACCGTAGTAACAAAGCTCGAGGAATTAATAAACCAGCACAAATTCACGTAGGGGCCAAAGCTACAGCGATTGAACGGAGGTCTCCTGGTGAAAGTCAACGTTATGCAAGCGTTGTTTTAAGGAATAAACGACGTCAAGCTATCCATGAAAAACAACAAAAAAATCAATTAAAAGACAAGCAAAATCAGTTTGAAGGAGTGGTTTTAGCCGATGCGCAAAAACCTCAACCAATGGCTGCCAATAATGAGCAAGTAGCCCATTCTAATTTGACTCAAAATATCGAAGTGTTTGCTGCAAAACCTACAGCAGTAGCATCACAGCCAGAAATTGCCATAGTTACGCAAAATTTAACAAAGCCCACTCATCCTGCCGTTACCAGAAAACCACATATTCCGGCAAACCAACCTCGTTATAGTGAAGGACATGGGAAGGTGGATGGTAAAGATATTATTACCCCAGTTGCAGAGTTCGTAAAAGAGGGTTTTCGAGGGGTTAGAAACTTCTTTGGATCTGTATTGGATGATCTATTTGGCGTTAATCCTCTAAAAGCTAGAAAGCCAAAAATTGCTCCTAAAGTCACCAACAAAGTAAACAAACCTGAAACACCAAGGTTAGTGACTAAAACAACCCCAAAACCAGAGATCAGTAGCTCTAAGCAGGTCTCAACCGATAAAGTAATACCAGTGACCTCCCATAAAGCAAATAACGCTCCAGGAAAACCTATAGAGCCTTTGAAAGGGTTTAATAATTCACAAGGTAATCAAATAGTACAAGAGCCAGTAAAATTGACAAAACCGTCTCAAAATGAAAATAGAGTTAATCCTTCGTCAAGAGTTGAAGTAGAACCTCCCTTAACTCCGGCTAAAGAGTTAGTTAATCCAGAAAAAGTATTAATCCCAGAAGTTAATAGTGCACCTCCGGCTCAGGCAGCCCATAGCATTATTCCTCAATCAGGTCGAATCGAATCAAATAGTAACCATGTGCAGCAAGAGGAAGAGCAGCATGATGATCTCTACGATGAATATTTAAGCCCAGTACCTGACTTTGAGGCTGGTTGGGAAGAGACTTTAGCAGCTATGGCTGAGGATGAGGAATATATATTGACCCAGAAGCAAGATGACCATCAAATTAACGATGATGAGTCAACAACTGACACTGAGAAGCCAAGGTTTCCAAGAGTGCGTTAAATTGTGGTTATGCTGGTTTTAATGATTTATATGTACTAATCGCGACTTGATCTGACAGTTATCCAATTTGTAGAAGTGACTGCCAGATCAAGTCGAGATTAGTACAATATAGTTAATTAATTAACTCTTCCGCAATCATTTCTGCCTGCTTCAATACTGTCTCTGTCGCCAGCAACTGCATGTCAGGCGGATAGCCATACAGCCGCAGCGTGCGCTTTACAATCACCTTCAGCTTGGCCTTCACGCTTTCCTTGACCGTCCAATCAATGGAGGCGTTCTCGCGCACCCGCTGCGTTAGAACCACAGCTAGCTCACGCAGTTGATCTTGCTGCATCAACTGCTTCGCGCTATCGTTATTCGCCACCGCCGTATAGAACGCATACTCGAAATCGCTCAACCCCATATGCGAAGCTTCGGCGTCCGACGCGACGATCTCCTTGCTGATCTTGATCAGCTCTTCCATCACCTCGGCGGCAGTCAGCACCTTGTTGTGGTATTTCTTGATGGCATTTTCCAGCATCTCCATCAGGCTCTTGCTCTGCACCAGGTTTTTCTTGGCGCGCACTCTCAGCTCGTCGTTGAGCAGTTTCTTCAGCACCTCCAGCGCCACGTTCTTGTGCTGGTAGCCCTTCAGCTCTGCCAGAAACTCTTCGGACAGCACCGAAATGTCCGGCTTCTTAATCCCCGCCGCATCGAATACGTCGATCACCTGTTCCGACACCAGCGCTTTATCGATTACCTGCCGAATAGTGGTTTCGATCTCCTCGTTGCTGCGTCCTTCACCTGTGCCGTCAAACTTGGCCAATCGCGCCTTCACTGCCTGGAAGAAACCGACCTCATCCTTGGTATCCATCGCCTGTTCGTGCGGAATGGCAATGGCAAATGCCTGCGATAACGCCGTTACCTCGTTAATGTAGCGCTTGCGGCCATCTTCAAGTCCGAGGATGTGTTCCTCCGCCGCCAGAATTAGCGAAAGCTTCTGCGAGGTATCCGCTTCAAAATAATCTTCATAGGCAAACCCATTGAACATCGCCGAAACCACTTCCAATTTTTCCAGCATCAGGCTCACCGCCTGTTCCTGCGCTAAGGTCGGATCACCCTTACCACCTGCATCTGAATAAAACGACAGTGCTTCTTTTAAATCAGCAGCAATGCCCAGATAGTCCACCACCAAGCCGCCCGGCTTGTCCTTGTGTACCCGGTTTACCCGCGCAATCGCCTGCATCAGGTTGTGGCCCTTCATCGGCTTGTCGATGTAGAGCGTGTGCATGCAGGGCGCGTCGAAACCGGTCAGCCACATATCTCGCACAATCACCAGCTTGAACGGATCGTCGTCGTTCTTCATGCGCTCGGCCAGCGAGCGGCGCTGCTCCTTGCTGGTGTGGTGCCTGGCCATCATCGGACCATCGCTGCTGGCCGCCGTCATCACCACCTTGATCGCCCCTTTGGTCAGATCGTCGTCGTGCCATTCCGGCTTCAGCTTAACGACTTCGGCATACAGCTCGGCGGCAATACGGCGCGACATGCACACGATCATGCCCTTTCCGGCAAACACCTGCTGCCGCGCCTCGAAGTGCGCCACGATGTCTTTGGCAATGTTCTTGATGCGCTGCTCGCTGCCGATCAGCGCTTCCATCTTTGTCCACTTGGCCTTGGCTTTCTGCGTTTCGGTCAGCTCGTCCTGGTCCAGTTCTTCGTCCAGCTCGGCAATCAGCTTCTTGCCTTCGTCGGAGAGGCCAACCTTCGCCAGACGGCTCTCGTAATAGATACGCACTGTCGCGCCGTCTTCCACCGCCTGCGCGATGTCGTAGATGTCCACGTAATTGCCGAACACCGCTGGGGTGTTCACATCGGTCTTTTCAATCGGCGTACCGGTAAAGCCGAGATAGGTCGCATTCGGCAGCGCATCGCGCAGATATTTGGCAAAGCCATACACCACCTTCTTGCCGATCACCTCGCCGCTGGCATCCTTGTCGTCCACCGTCTTCGCGCTGAAGCCGTATTGCGTGCGGTGCGCCTCGTCGGCGATCACCACGATGTTTTTGCGGTTAGACAACTGCTCGTACACATTGCCCTCTTCAGGCTGGAATTTCTGGATGGTGGAAAAGATCACCCCGCCCGAAGCCACCTTGAGCAAGTCTTTCAACTGCTCGCGGCTCTCGGCCTGCACCGGCTCCTGTCTCAGCAACTGCTTGGAAGCAGCAAAGGTATCGAACAACTGGTCGTCCAGATCGTTGCGGTCGGTGATTACCAGTATCGTCGGGTTATCCAGCGCCAGCACGATCTTGCCGGTGTAAAACACCATCGACAGTGACTTGCCCGAACCCTGCGTATGCCACACCACCCCGGCCTTCTTGTCGCCCTTGGGCTGTTGCGCCACACCGGGCAATCCATAGTTGGCCGGAGTCTGCGCCACCTTCTGCTCGGCAATGTCCGCCGCGCGTAGCGTGGAAGCCACCGCCGCATTCACTGCGTAATACTGGTGATACGCCGCCAGCTTCTTCACCGTGCTGATCGTGATCACTCCGGTCTTGGGATCTTCCTTTTTTGATTTCTCAAACACGATGAAATGGCGGACCAGATCCAGCAACGTCGCCTTGTTCAGCATGCCGTTGATCAGCACCTCCAACTGGCTCACCAGATGTGAAGCCTCCGCCTTGCCGTCCGCGCTTTTCCAGCTCATGAAGCGCGAATAACCCGCCGAAAGCGAACCCGCCTTGGCCTCCAGCCCGTCGGAGATCACCACAAATGCATTGTAAGTAAACAGACCGGGAATGGCATGCTTGTAGGTTTCTAGCTGCTGATACGCCGCCTTGATGGTGGCGTTTTCATCGACGGCGTTTTTCAGCTCGATCACCACCAGCGGAATGCCGTTCACGAACAGCGCCAGGTCGGGCCGCTTGTTCTGGTGGTTCTCTATAACGGTGAACTGGTTGGCGACGACGAACTCGTTGTTCTCCGGCTTAGAGAAGTCGATCAGCCACACCCTCTCGCCGCGCTCGTCACCCTCATTGTGGGCGGATACCGGCACGCCCTCGGTCAGCAAGCGATGGAACACCTCGTTGTTCGCCAGCAGTTCGGGCGAATGGATGCGCTGCACTTCCTTCAAGCCAGCTTGCAGCAGCGCAGGCGGCAGCTTGGAGTTGATGCGTTTCAGCGCCGCTTCCAGTCGCCCGGTCAGCAACACCTCATCGTAGCGGCTGCGCTCCGGCGTATTGCCATCCGGTGCGATGTCCGGCGCATGGATGTAGTCGTACCCCAGGCGCTCGAATAGCTTGATGGCGAAATCTTCGATGGCAGATTCAGTGAGTCTCGTAGTCATTCCCCGCCCCCAAGCGCGTTGATCTCGGTTTCCAATCCGGTCAGCGTTTCGATAATCGTCTCAAACGAAAGATGCCGATCAAAAATCATATTCTGCATGGCCTGATAATCTTTCCGCAGCGCATCAAACCGATATGCGGGAGCAATCAATCTGAAGCTACCCGGCATCGCCGTCCCATAGTTCGCCCAGGCGCTTGGGTAAAACCGCTGCTTGAAGGTAACCACTTCCGCCAGTAACGCCATATCCGCTAGCGCCTCCGCCTTCACATCGGATTGCGCCAACCAGGCCAGATCGTAATAATGCCGCGAATAACGCGGAGGCATCGGCCTATCCTCGGCCCGGTGCGCCTCTTGATGCAAGATGGTCGCCTTCTCCCAAAATGTTCGCCTCGCCAATATCGTGGGTACGTGACACACCGCACGCTTGAACACGCCCGGAAAATGATGTGACGCATAAGCCCTAATCACAAACTCAGCGGAGGGCAGCCACGAAGCCAGTGGCCCGATCTCCAGCAAAATTTCAGGCCGCAAATAAGCATCGGAAAAGACGGATGGGTAACGAATGTTGAGAGAGTGCGGATTGCCCGGGTCTATGCTGCAACTGCATAACGAATCAACCTGCGCAGCCACCTGTGGCAACAACGTCTCGCGAATATATGCTGCCGCCTGCTCGTTGGTTGCCTCGTTGAATTTCATCTGCTGGTTTTTGCTGCGCTCACGGTACGGATCCTCACCTGTCACCTCACGCCAATCGAGAATCAAGTCGATATCTTCCGAAAAGCGCCCGATCAGACCAAATGCCTTGGATAAACTCGTACCACCTTTGAACTTCAGCACCCGCCGCAACTGCGCATCACCGAACAGCTTATCAAGCACCCATACCACCCAAAAATCCTTTTCGACAATGGCTGGCGTGGTTTTCATCAGGCTGGCGGTTTCGCGAAACAGCTCACTGCGCTGACGAATATCGAAACGGGCGACCTTATCCATGTTCCACCCGGCAGATTTGTTTGATCGCCTCGTAAATCCAGCCGGTTGCGCCCTGCGTGTCTTTCAGGATTTTTTCAAACAGCTTGGGGTCGAGCTGCGCGCGGGCTTTGTCTATCACCTCAGCTGTTATCTGCTCCTTGCCCAGCGCCTTCAGCGCCTGCACCAGCAGCGAACTCTCGCGATACTTGAATCCGATATCCTTCAACACCGACTTCCTGAATTCTAACTCCGCACCCGTCACCTCGTACCGCTTGTTCGGCCCGTCACTCAAATATACATAACGCCCCGGCACCTGAGTGGAAAGCCCCAGCAGATTAAGGGCAGACTCACCCGACACCTCGATGCGCCAGCCGAACTTGCGTGCATAAGCCGCTGCCACCTGATCAATATCTGGCGACAGCATTTTTCTCAGCAACTCACTATAGCGCGGGTAATCGTAGATACCGCGCGCCACCCGCCGAATCTTACCCTGCCGAGTTAATTCGGAAAGCAGGCTATCCACCTGCTGACGCGAAAACCGACCCGCCAGATCACTTGGTGAAAACGCCCACCCCCTACCGTGCCCGACAATGAAGTAAAAGCATGTTTCAGATATGTTTTTCATGATAGCGTACACACATAAAATCCAGAAAAACTATAGCATTTTTCTGGGCTTGAAGCGAAGGGTTTCTGTGCGGGAGCCACTTGAATTGCCGAGCATTTCTCGGGAGTTGGAACGGGGGTTAATCCCCAACGCATATCTCTTGCCGTCTGCGTCAGTTGTCCGAAAATACCAGACAACTGAATCCGCCTGCAATTCGTCTCGGCTATTTTCAGTTGGCAACAATCTGTAGCCATCCGGACATGGTTGCGGCCATAGCCCAAGCGCTCGAACAGCTTGATGGCGAAGTCTTCGATGGCGGATTCAGTGACCTTGGACATTATCAAGTCTTTCTCTGACCACTCAAATTCGCGATAGCTGCCTGCAATACCTGCCAACTAATCTTGGCCGTATGCATGTCAGGCCGGAATTGCTGGAAAGCTTGTTGACGTGGATGAATATAATTCCTGAAGTCTCGGAGCGCATGCCCATGTTTCTTTACATCCAGCGATAACATTCCGACTTCATGTGCCACATTGATCAAGTTTTCAAGCGTCCACGAATGCAACTGCAAAACCTTCCCATCCTTATCTTTAGGCGCTGATTGGGAAGCATTGAACTGCTGCGGCTGTTTGGTTGCCGCATCAAGCAAAAGCCCTTCCAAGGTACTGCCACACAAAAAGATTGTCGCCAGTGCTGCTTCAGATTTGAGCGACCTGTGAATTTCATCAATTCGCTGCTCAATGACAGACTGCAACTGCGCATCAATATTTAGCCTTGCAAGCTTGAGGTCGGTAAACACCTGTCTGAGAAATTCTTCCTGCGTCTGAACAGATTGCTCGGTATTCGGCGCTTTCCCTGATAGACGACTGAGAATTGAAATCGCTTTGGTTCGATCAGCGCTATCGACTTTCTCGACCGCACACGCATACTCAAGCATCGCCGTCAGAACTTTTGCAACAATCACATCCGATTCAATTTCCCAGAATGCGCGCAGCCGCCTCATCTTAGACGAACCGTTACCCCGATATTTATCTGCATCGATATTTATGCCGTGTTCCCGAAAGAATTCGGCATAGGTGCGATCATTAAAGTTCAGCACATAGCCACCACGGTCAAACAGCTTCTCGAAGATGACTTTTTCGTGGGCTTTTAATGTGGACATGATTTAGACCTCTACTCGCACCTCGCCGCTCATCAGCTTGGGCAGGAGGGTATCGCGGAGCCTTTCGAGGCCCTTAATCTGCTTTTCATTCTGCCTAATTTTTTGGAATAAAGGGAACGCAGTCGTTTCGAACCGCGCGATAAGATCAGCAGGAGGTATCAACACCCTTTCTTCGTGAACATGATTTCTGTTCAGTGTCGGCACTGCCGAGCCAGCGTTGAAAGAATTCAAATCCAGTGTCTTGAGGAAGAAATATGAGTAAAGCGGTGTTCCACGCCTAAACTCCCTCACATATAGAGAAGTATTTAGCGGCCAGAAGTCTTCCAGCACAAAAAAAACTTTACCTAGTAGTCCACTACGACCAGTAGTTACCCCCGGTCCTTGTACTCTGTATTCCGAGTGTCCACCGCTGTAGCCACTGGCAGCATAAATGGGATACGGACCATCTGTTCTATTTTGCGCAGGCAAATCAAAACCTCTTTGCAGAACAAATAAATCCTCAACTTTCCCTTCATCCCATGCCTCCTGTGCATCCTCCACGAACCACTGACGAAAAAGGGTTTCGGCCATGGCTTCGAGGGTTTTTTTCTGGCGGCTTAGCAGATCGATTTTGTCGTCGAAACTACTGAGGACGGTAGCGATAGCTTTTTGTTC
Source organism: Betaproteobacteria bacterium (assembly GCA_018971415.1). GTDB lineage: Bacteria > Pseudomonadota > Gammaproteobacteria > Burkholderiales > Ferrovaceae > PN-J185. Next base: position 21,745 of record JAGXAW010000002.1, on the reverse strand, counting down.
TGGCAGCGATGGTAAAACGATCTCCATTGCTTTGACTATATCTGGAGAAATATTTGCCTGCCCTCCTGAACTATTAGCGTGGTTTACCAGGTATTGCTGGGTATCCCACGCAGACAGGCTGTATGCCAAAAAGTCGGGATCTGAAACCCCATCTCTTGCTTGAATTATACTTACTCTCTGATTGAGTAGGTACGCCCCTTTCAGCCTAAATTTTGATACCTTTCCCACCCAACTGTCCGGCGAGCCATCTATGCGATTTCCTGACATTGAAATGAGAATATCCGAGGGCTCTATGAGATATCTCTCTTTACCCTCTGCGACACTCTCAGAAACATAACTTAGATCATCTAGATTCACCCGATTTGGCTTTACGTTTTTTATCTTAATGACGGGAATGCCAGACTCAATAAAATCCGCACTCTTAAATGCATAGCCATTCTTGAAATTGATAACCTCACCAAGCTCAACGGTGCGCCACTCGCTCATGCCTTCACCCTCGCCAGATTCTCGGCGATGGCTTGGTTCAGCTTCACCTCTTCCAGCAGTTGCGCTTCGAATTCAGCCTTGAGCTGCGCGAAGCGCTCAACAAAATTGAAGTCGTCCTCTTCGTCCGGCAGCCCGACATAGCGGCCCGGCGTAAGCACGTAGTCCAGTTCCGCCACGCGCTCCAATGATACGGAGGCACAGAAGCCCTTAACGTCTTGATAGCCATCTTCGCCGGTACGCCAGGCGTGGTAGGTATCGACGATTTGCTGAATATCCTCGTGCGAGAGTTCGCGCGTGCGGCGGTTGATGAGGTGGCCGAGGTTGCGCGCATCGATGAAAAGGATTTCGCCTTTGCGCGGGTGGCCGTTGGTTCTCGCTCTATTCATGAACCACAGCGCCGCCGGTATCTGGGTATTGAGGAACAGCTTGGCGGGCAGGTTGACGATGCAGTCGATGAGGTTGCCATCCGCAATGAGCGCCTTGCGGATTTCGCCTTCGCCACTGGTCTTGCTGGTGAGTGCGCCTTTGGCGAGTACCACGCCTGCCCTTCCATTGGGGGCGAGGTGGTAGATGAAGTGCTGCAGCCAGGCGAAGTTGGCGTTGCCTGCGGGCGGTGCACCGTATTTCCAGCGGCCATCGTTGCGCAGCAGTTCGCCGCTCCAGTCGCTGACGTTGAAAGGCGGGTTCGCAATGATGAAATCGGCTTTGAGGTCTTTATGCGCGTCGTTGAGGAAGGAGCCTTCGTTATTCCACTTCACCTGCGAGGCGTCGATGCCACGGATGGCAAGGTTCATCTTGGCCAGCCGCCAGGTGGTCTGATTGCTTTCTTGCCCGTAGATGGAGATGTCGTTGACGCGACCCTGGTGTTCTTCGACGAACTTTTCTGATTGCACGAACATACCCCCCGAGCCGCAGCAGGGGTCGAACACACGGCCTCTGTAGGGCTCCAGCATAGCAACCAGTAATTCAACAATACTGCGCGGGGTGTAGAACTGCCCGCCTTGCTTTCCCTCGGCCAGAGCGAATTCGCCGAGAAAATATTCGAATACATGTCCCAGCACATCGGCACTACGCGCCTTGGCATCTCCAAGCGCAATGTTACCCACTAGGTCAATCAGACCTCCGAGGCTAGCGGGGTCAAGGTTTTGCCGCGCGAACACCTTGGGAAGCACACCCTTTAGAATCGGATTTTCTTTTTCGATAGTATCCATCGCCGCATCAACATGGCCACCGATATCATGATGCTTGGCTCGGGCCACAAGGTACGGCCAGCGCGCCTCGGGGGGCACGAAGAAGATGTTCTCGGCTTTGTATTCGTCACTGTCCTCGGGATCGGCTCCGGCCATTTCGCCTTCACCTATTTGCAACCTGGTATACATCTCTTCGAACGAGTCGGAAATATATTTCAGGAAGATCAGTCCAAGCACGACGTGCTTGTATTCTGCGGCGTCGATATTCTTGCGCAGTTTATCGGCGGCTTTCCAGAGTTGCTTCTCTAATGGTTCTTCTTTGCTATCTTTTTCCACCTTGCCCATCAATCAATACCCTTTTAGCTTCTTTATCTCCCAGCTACTTTTATTTATATACAGGTGCAATATCTAAGCTATTTATAGCATATAGTGTCAGCGGATTTTGAAGCCACAATATGACTTCTGGCTCATTTAGTAGAAGTGACTGTCAGTTTAAACCTGATTCTTTAACATTGTAACTTTATTATGCCACACCTCCTTTCAATCAATTAATATTTGTATTGGCGTTCTTCCACTACACATCTTTCCTTGATAAGTTCTATCGTTATTGTAATAAGCAAGCAGGTATCCAAATCACTTTGTAACTCATCGAAGGTGAAATAAAGATACCTCGTTTACGTAGTTCATTTGAAGCACGTAATTGACCAAAGGCAGGAAACTCTAAAGCAAAGGCTGTTACAGCACGCTCCGTTTCCTCTTCAACGCGATTCTTTAAGTTTGGCTTTTTACGACTAGAATTAATTAATGCTTAAATACCACCTTCATCTCTAGTTGCTTGGTATCGATAAAAGGTATCTCTGGAAAAACCCATCACTTTGCAGGCGCGGGATACATTTCCTAACTCTACAGCAAGATTCAGCAGACCAAGCTTGTGTTTTATTAGATTATATTGAACACTATTCATTGGATTACTCCTTTGCGCTTTAGCGCTTTGTTTGATAAAGATTCGATACCTCCATCAAACCGGGTAATCCCGAGCCGTTCAAATAAAGTGTGGAAACCGTAAAATACCCTCCAATAATAGGAGGGTATTTTTTTGAGGCCAAAGCAACAAGGACAGATAAGGCTGGCATGCCGCAAAAACACTATTAGGTACAAGACTCGGCGATCCAGTCCGGCAAACTTACCTCAAAGCTGCAGACCAGTTCTTTCTTGGTGTCGTTTCGGCATTGACGGCCTTACCAAGGGGTTGAGGAATGAGAGCCTAAGGATGTCGCGCGAGTATCAACTCACTCAGCCAAACCAGGGGTAATGATTGCCGTAGCTTCACGTCTGCTTGCGATGAGGCGACAAGACCATCTCATCGCGGATATCCATTTTTCGCACATGTTCCAGATCGATTTTGTAATGCTGGACGAACTCTTCGGTCGCATCTTCCATGACAACCTCGTTTCTACAGATCCAGCCGTTCAAGGTATATTGGGCGTCTTGGTTCACCCCAGGCATACCTATCAGCTGATACACACGACCGCTTAGGGTGACTCCACACATTTTTATAGGATCGAACCTATCTATCTTGCTGGAAACAGCACCATGGCCACCTCGAATATCATGGCCGACGAAGTGGTAGCCGAAGAGTTCCGGCTGGATGTTAGCCTTGATTGTTTTATAGACTTGCCAGTTATCCAACCACTTCTCGGGTTCGGTTCTGACGGAACTGGCACTCCAGATGTTGGGGATGCCGGATAGCACAGAGACCAGCGTACCCAACTTTCTCTTCCGCTTCTTAGCTACTTTCATGAGAAGAACTCCTTGAACGTGTATTACAGTTGAAAATAGTTGTGAAGGCGCTGTTTTTTTCCAACGAATTTCCAATAAATGCCACAATGGGAAAGCCAAAATCCGCATCATTACTAAACTAGCGGTGATGAATTAAATCAGCGGTGTGAGATTTGTAAATCTATTTGGGATTTTACTTTGAGATCGCCCAACCATGTTTCTACTGCTTTAATAGTTTGTTATTGCTGATGTGCCGCATAAATACATGGGCATGCGTCTGTTTTACCCATCTTGAATACTGTCGACAATATTTTTTTTCGCGCTTGCCCACCATATATCAAATTAACCTAAGCCGATGAAGGTTTCAACATCTATAAGCACGGGAATAAACCAAAGAAGTTAATTTATTTTTTACACCTATTGATCAACTGATGTCGACCCGTTCGCGCAACTCCTTGCCAGCCCTAAAGTGCGGTGCATACTTGGCTGGAATCATGACAGATGCACCAGATTTCGGGTTGCGCCCTTTGCGTGGTGGACGATAGTTAAGGCCAAAACTCCCGAATCCGCGTATCTCTATCCTCCCACCTTTGGCCAAACAGCACGCCATCTCGTCCAGGATGGCGCGAACGGACAACTCGATATCCTTTGCTGTAAGTAGATGAAATTGATCTGTGAGCTGCCGAATAAGGTTTGCGCGGTTCATGCTGGGTGCCTAGCTAATCAATTGGTTCGGCTTGAATTGCGAATTCTGAATAATTAAGTCAAAAAAACATACAGGAAATTAACTCAATGTTAAAGGTCATGTCCCCGAATGTACTAGTGACAACGTTTCCTATTTGCGACCTCAAGGCTTCCAATTTCGCATTCTTCTTCATAATTTATAAATGCTCGTTTGAGGCGGTCCATCCAGCGGCCCCCGAGTTCAGTTCCAATCAATGCCAGTTTGTCTGCTATTTGCTCGGCCGTAACTTGCATCAAGTCATACAGGATATCTATCTTGTCGCCCTCTATGCAAATTTCAATTACTCCCATCATCTCAAGCAAAGCTTTCTTTACAAGTTCCACCTGCTTTGCATCAAGTGGCACTGACAGCACCAGACTGCGTCGTTTAATAATCTGTTTTCCCTGCTGTGCTGGCGCCTTCTGACCGGGCAACCCAGTGTACAAATGCGGGTTTGCCAAAAATCGTTCCTTACACTGAGCAGAACAAAACGCATAACGAATACCTTCATACTCTGTAGGAAACGATGTCTCAGGAACTACCATGTGACAAACCGGATCTTTGACTAACTTATACATGCTGAATCTCCTATAACGAAATCAATACGCCACAATAGACTCTGATTTTTCAATCAAGTGCTGCGGTGCCAGGTAATATGTTCATATACCCCGCTCCAATAAGTCCCGATGCCAAAGCCAAACAGTAACTCTTCGATTGGAAAAGTACCGAGCATCACGCCACTGAGTGCTGGCAGATTCCATACACGCGCAATATAGCCGGGATCCATTGTTTCCAGGAGAGCCAAGAAGAACAGATAGAAAGCGGTGAATAATGCCCCGCCGATTAGAGTATTTTTGACCAAGTCGGGGCGGCACAACGCACAAGACACTCCACCGACAAGCATTGCGGCTATTCCGGGGTAAATCGGGTTCCAGGGCAAGAAGTACAGCGCAACGAACACAATAAATGGCGAGACTAATGCAAGTCGGTGAAAGCGATGGCGCCGATTGCTACGATCATGCATGTTCATCGGCATCAGGCGTTTTGCGGTCAGTGCGTTATACAACACCGCGCCAACACCGCCGATGCCGAAGCAAAATATCAGGCTCTCAAGGTCAAAGCCAGTGCGTTGGGCCAAATCGAACAGGCTGGGTGGATTCCAATATGCAGGCACGAAAATCGGTTCAGTTAGACCAAACAGCGATGTCAGCACACTGCTTAGCAGCATGACGCGGCGCGGTTCAGGAAAGATCGCATACAACACTCCCCAAGGAATGAGAAAAGCAAGCGCCCAAACCAGCCAGACGTATTTGTCTCCTGCTGGAAGCATTTCAGATTACCCCCTTCTCACCCGAATGGGTGCGTCGTGGAACGAATCTTGGGGTGTGAGCTGCATACTCTAGCCACTTTGTGCCAAAGCGGGCCTCGGAATCACGTTCCTCGGCGTATGCCAGGCGCACATAGACCCAAACCAGGATCGGGAACATCAACAGCGTGATGATCGTCACCCATTGCAGCAGGAAACCGAACATCACCAGCACGAAAGCGACATATTGGGGATGACGGATGCGCGCATAGGGTCCGGCGATTGCAAGTTCGTTGCGTTGCACCGCTCGATAGAGCACTGGCCAGGAGGATGCCAGCAGCCAGAAACCCCCCCCAATGAAAACCATACTCAGTATGTGAAATGGGCCGAAATGAGGATTGGACCGCCAGCCGAACATCATTTCCAGCAGATGGCCGGCATCATGCGACGACCAGTTCACATCCGGGTAATGGCTCTGCAACCAGCCAGAGAGCAGGTATATGGTCAGCGGAAAGCCGTACATTTCTGTAAACAGCGCTACGATGAAGGCCGAGTACAGACCGAGTGTGCGCCAGTCGCCCTGCGACTGCGGCTTGAAAAAACTGAAGGCAAAAAATATAAAGAATGCCGAGTTGATGATCACCAGCGACCACAGACCATATCCGTTCTCAGTAGAGTTCATTTTTCGCTCCTTGAATTATCTTCAGCATGGCTGCCGTGGGCGCCATGTTCTCCGTGTCCATGGTGCATGAACACATGCATCAAGGGACAGGCTAACAGCAACAGGAACGGCAATGCGCCAAGCAGATGGGCACGGTGCTCGGTAAACAGGTAAAAAACCGCAATTGCCAGGAATGCAATGAAAATCCAGTTGTAACCGCGTGGGGCAGGATGTGTGTCTAGCCCGGTATGTTCCTCATGTTCCATCATGTTCTCCTTTTACAAAAAAGGTTTACATCATTGAAAAAAATTCACTTACATCTTTACTCGATTTAGCCTAAGCGCATTTGTAATCACGGATACCGAGCTGAAACTCATTGCCGCTGCCGCGATAATGGGCGAAAGCAGCAACCCGAAGAACGGGTAAAGCACTCCCGCCGCGACCGGGATGCCGAGCACGTTGTAGATAAAGGCGAAGAACAGGTTCTGGCGGATGTTGCGCATGGTGGCGCGGCTCAAGCGTAACGCGCGTACGATGCCGCGCAGGTCTCCTTTGATCAGCGTGATGCCCGCACTCTCCATCGCCACGTCAGTACCGGTTCCCATCGCGATGCCGACCTGTGCCTGTGCCAATGCCGGCGCGTCGTTGATACCATCGCCCGCCATCGCCACAATGCGGCCCTCCGCTTGCAGTTGTTTGACGATGGCAGATTTCTGTTCCGGCAGCACTTCCGCTTCGATCCGGTCGATGCCCAGTTTCTTCGCCACCGCCTCTGCCGTGAGGCGGTTGTCGCCAGTCAGCATGATGACCTGCACGCCTTCCTCATGCAGTGCACGAATTGCTTCCGCCGTGGATGCCTTGACCGGATCGGCCACGCCAATCAGACCTGCAGCCTTGCCGTCGATGGCCAGCAGCATCACGGTCTGGCCGTCGCTGCGCAGTGTTTTTGCAAATGAAGGCAAGTCGCCCGCGTCGATACCCAATTCTTCAAGTAATTTGAGGTTGCCCAACGCGACTGCACGACCCTCGACAATTCCAGTCACACCTTTGCCAGTGATCGAACGGAAATCGTTCACTGCTACGAGGGCGAGTCCTTTTTCCTGCGCGCCATTCACGATGGCCGCGGCCAACGGGTGCTCGCTGGCACGCTCCAGGCTGGCACTCAGCTTCAGCACTTCTCCTTCACTATATTCAGAGAGTGGGATGACCGAGGTTAGTTTAGGTTTTCCCTCAGTCAGCGTGCCGGTCTTGTCCACTACCAGCGTGTTCACTTTCTCCATGGTTTCCAGTGCTTCGGCATTCTTGATCAGCACACCGGCCTGCGCGCCGCGTCCGGTACCGACCATGATGGACATCGGCGTAGCCAAGCCTAAAGCACATGGACAGGCGATGATCAGCACGGCCACCGCATTGACGATGGCGTGTGCCAGGCGCGGTTCGGGTCCCCAGATGCCCCATACTGCCAGTGTGGCGAGCGAAGCCAGTATCACCGCCGGAACGAAATAACCGGCAGTCACATCGGCCAAGCGCTGGATCGGGGCACGGCTTCGCTGTGCCTCGCTCACCATGTGTACAATCTGTGCCAACAAGGTGTCAGCGCCGACACGTTCGGCGCGCATTAGTAGGCTACCGGTGCCGTTCACGGTGGCACCGATAAGCCGCATACCTGTCGTCTTCTCTACCGGGATGGACTCACCGGTAATCATGGACTCGTCCAACGAACTCAAGCCGTCCAGCACGACACCGTCCACCGGCACCTTCTCGCCCGGACGTACGCGCAGTACGTCGCCTGGCTGTACTTGTTCCAACGGGATGTCTTCTTCGTTGCCATTGCTGCGCACGATACGTGCAAATTTGGGTGCCAGGCCCAGCAGCAGTTTGATCGCAGCGCTAGTCTGGCTGCGTGCACGTAATTCCATCACTTGTCCGAGCAGTACCAGCGCCATGATCACCGCAGCAGCCTCGAAATATACCGGCACGGTTCCACCCATACTGCGCATCACGGGCGGAAAGATCCCAGGCAATAGCATAGCCACCACACTATATGTCCATGCCACACCGACACCCAACGCAATCAGGCTGAACATATTGAGGCTGCGGTTGACGACTGATGTCCAGCCGCGCTGAAAGATCGGCCATCCGCCCCACAGCACGACGGGGCTTGCCAGAGAAAATTCCAGCCATTGCAACGCGGTCATCGAAATAAAGCCCGGTATGAATTGTGGTGCGAGTTCCGAAACCATCGCCATGATGAACACGGGCGTGGCTAATACTGTGCTGACCTTGAGGCGGCGCGTCATGTCGTTCAGTTCGGTATTGTCTTCCGCCGTGGCGTTGCGCGGTTCCAGTGTCATGCCACACCTGGGGCAGTTGCCTGGCTCATTGCGCACCACTTCAGGATGCATGGGACAGGTGTACTCGGTGGATGTTGCCTTGACTGCAGTGGGTTCTACCGGTTCCAGAGTCATTCCGCACTTGGGACAATTGCCCGGTGTAGGCTGACGTATTTCCGGGTGCATCGGACAGGTGTAGATCACACCGTTTTGTTGCTGAACTGTAATCTGCGATGTGAGGTAGGCGGCAGGGTTTGCATTGAATTTATCCTGACAGTACTGTGAACAGAAGTAATGCCTTTTGCCTGCATGATCGGTATGCAGGGTATCGTCACCTATGGTGACCTGCATCTTGCAAACCGGATCAGTAGTATTGTTTGTCATGCCATTCACCTATTGAATTCAGCACTCAGTTAAATTTCATTTCCTGCAAAATATAACTTCAATATTTAATGAACGTGACCAGCGGGTGACAGGGATATGTGCTGCCACCCGCTGGAGCATTACTTAGTGCCTGTCCTGCGTATGATCATGCATAGGCATGTCTTTATCCATCGTTTCACGATGGCTCTTGCCTGCCTTGGATTGCGCTTCAGGTGTACCTTTTTCTGCCTTATGACTATGCTTCTTTACAGGAGCTTTTGCTTCGACCTTCTCCGTTTTCGGGGCATCTTCTTTCTTCATCATTGCATCATCTGCGGCATAAACAGTGGTAGCAGCGAAGGCGGCCAAGGTTGCAGCAAGTAAAATTGATTTCGTGTTCATGTTTTTCTCCTAATAATTTAGTTAATGAAAAAAGGAACTTCAGTATCTAGTTGCAATTTTATTTGTGAAACACCTCCTTTATTAAATCAAGATTTTTAATGTGTATGAGTATGCTCATGTCCGGCTGAATCATGGTCTGCATCATTTTCTTCTTCGTGGACATCGGGTAAAGCCATTACTCCCAGTCCGTGGCGATATACCAGTTCGCCGCCATGCCAGGCGGCACTGGCTACCAATAACCACGCGCCAATCAGCAAGATCAGGAATCCCCAAGTCGGTATCCTGGCTGATCGACGCGACCAAGTGTCCAAAGCCGCGAGCAGTGTCAATGCGACAAGAGCGCTCAACGCCCAATTTCGATGCAATGTCATGGCTAGATGTCCTGTCTCGTCATGCTTGACACTGTTGAACGCCAGCCAGCCAAATATCGCTGCTATAAAGGCAAAAATTGCCGCCCCCCACAACAACCAACGACCTGCAAGAAAGTACTGTGCAGCTAAAGTTTTTCCCTTGAAAAATTTTGCGGCAACAAAAAATAAAACGGACGCCGTTGCAAAGGCAATCGGAAAATGCACAAAAACCGGATGCCAATTGGGAATCACTTCAATCATGTTTTTCTCCTGACCGGTTATCGCCCGGTCTGATCATCAGTAGGCTCTTTATGCGCAGGCGGTACCTGTGTTTCGGTCTGCTGCTGAGTTGTGGGCGGTTTTTCAGAGTGATCGTCACGGATCATCATTTCTCCCATTCCTCTCATCCGTCCGCTGACTATCCAGACAACTGCCATCATCACAATCATCACAGCCAACATTACTTCGCCTTTTTGATGTTGCCGCATAATTTTTTATCTTCCTCGTTTCGTGCATGAAAATATTCATAGGTAACGTTTACTCGTAAGCCGTTCATACTCCTGGCAGAGCGGGAGTAATACAATCGCCGTAGTTATCGGGCTCTCATGTTGGTCATACTAAAATTGCAATTCAATTCAGGCGGACAGCCAATAGCGGCCGCCAGGAATGCCGGACGAGAATCAGACTATGAAATCAGTAGACGTACTCGTCCTGCGTTAGGCGCTGGCGAGAGGTGGGGGAACGAGAGGAGCGGAAGTGATGTAATAGGGAACAACCAGATACGGGGTGATTTCGCGTACGGTCGCTTGCACAGTGACCATTTCTATTTTTGGTACGACCAAATAGCCAGTGCACGCCAGATGACAGACGCTGCAAGTATTGCAGGAAGGATTTGATTCATCATTCGCAGCGTGCTTCTCGCCGTGATGCTGATGATGTTCTCCCCTGTCGTGCATCGCCTGTGATGCCGCTGTTTCCTCGCAGGAGCCTGGATGCAGCTGCATGGACACCGAAGCCGCCAGTGCGTTACCAGTAAAGACTGGCAGCCACAGCAGCATCAATACAGCAATGAATTTTCTTCTCAAGCAAAACATGGGCACAGTTTGATCTTAATTGGTTGCACTTGTCAATTAAGGACAATCGAAATAAATGACGTTTCTTCCATGAAGCCAGATTATTAGTGCTTAAACTTGTGCTGACACCCTCTGCCTCAAATGTTGTTAAGGGCACGGCTATCTTTGGTTAAAGCGGATACTTGTGTTGCAATTGGAACAGATAGGCGTTTTCAATGCCTACGGTGCAAGGTCACGCTTTTTCTGCTCATACTCATCCCTATCGATCTCACCGCGCGCATAGCGTTCCTGCACGATCTCCAAGGGTGACTTTTCATGCGCCTCACGGCCTGAAGACTGCGTCATTAACCATCGGATCAGCGCCGCGATTCCAAGAATGATAAATCCCCAGAAAAGCAGCATGAATATAAAACCAACGCCCATCCCCCAGCCCCAGAAACCGTTCCAATTATTCATCATGCTTACCTCCCCTATGTCGTCTATGTCGCATGGCTTAAATCAGAATTCTTAACGAATCGGACACATATCGTTTTGTCATTGCGCGAATTGTTTGAATCGTTCTCGCCATAGTTGTGCTACAGATCAAGAAACCAATAAGAAAAACTGCACATGGCATTCTCTTAATATGGCTGGTGGCGATCTGGAAGAACATTTGCAGCGATGGCGACAGCGATAATATTTTTATGTATATTGATTGAATATCCCAAACATACCCGCGAGCCTGGTCACAAGCAACATTGCATGTTAAATAAATTCTCCATCAACGAAACTATACAGCGGTAATGCTGGCGACCAAATCGAAACTGCCTCTGAAAAACGATACTCGATATTCTGAAGAAGCGTTATATTAATAGTGTGATTGAGTATGAGGAATTTGGGTAGGAAAGTCAGGTTTAAGCAAATAACCATATAGTTTAAATAATGTTATAGTGTGATATATGAGTTATCTTTCGGTCTTCCTTAACTTGAGCCCGTCGTCGAAACAAAAGGTGACATGGTTCGTTTTGTTTGCACTCCTGTTCATCCAGGTCAGGGTGGCGGTAGGCGGTTGCCTGGTTTCGGGCTATTTACCGATTCAGCAACCGGCGGAACAGGCTATGCAAATGAAGTCTGCCGGCGATCCTTGCGCAGGTCACGGCTCGCCAGACAAGCAGTCATGCATGATGCACTGCGAACAAAGTTCGGATACCCTGAAGTACACGTTTGACTTGCCGCTTTTTGCACCGGCGGTACTTCCCACCAGTGTGCCATCGTTCACAGCGGCGAATGTTGCCAGTATTGTAACGCCCACACTCGTCCTTGCTGCCAGTGGTCCTCCTCCCTATCTACGCTTCCTTCGGCTGCTGAACTAGCCGTTCTCACGTCAGACCCAATTTGTTCGCGCCTGCTGTGATGCAGTAGTGCGCGCCTGAGTTCGAGTTTTTCTGAGGGGAACATCATGAAACTCATTATTTTCTCGGCTGCCGCCGCAGCCCTTGCCATTATCCCGGTCGCTCGGGCAAGCGACACCAACAACACTTACTTCTGGCTCCATCCCAAGCTCGGCATGGTTCGAGTGGATAAGTCTACGAATGCCATGGTCACCACTCTACAGCCCAAGGAAGAACGGGCTTCGCCATCGGATAAAGAAACCAAAACGATATTGTGGATCGACCCCAAAGGCAACGTTCGGCACATACCTGCCGAACCGAAATAAACCTAAGCAGTAATCGGCGAACCGTTTGCTTGCGTGAAGATTCACGCGCTCGCAGACGGTGTCGTCAAGACACTCGATCATATTTCCAACTTGAAGGAGTTATTGCCATGAAAAGAATTATCTCTATTGTTTCCATAATGACCGCCGTGGCACTGCTGGGCATCAGTTCGATGACCCATGCGCAGTCTGCCGATGCAAGCCTGCGCAACCCGATGATGATGGCCGATACCAGCATGGACATGCATGACATGAACATGAATGGCATGGATATGAAAAGCATGAAGATGGAGAAAACAACAAACTCCCATCACGGCCACGGTACCGTTACGAAGATAGATGCCGCCAATGGAATGGTGACGTTTTCGCATGGACCGATTGCAACTCTCAACTGGCCAGCCATGACCATGAGCTTCAAATTAAAGGATGCAGCGCTTGTCAATGGAATCAAGACAGGTGATAGCGTCGACTTCGACCTCGTGCAATCGGGCAACGATTATCTGGTCACACGACTGCAGAAATCCGGCAAATGAGCGTGCGGCGGGTGTAACGGTTATCGCTGCACCCGCATTTGTCAAACGGCCCCCGCAACACAACACCATGATTGCGCGGGTAACGGCGTTTCGTTCGCTGTCTGGAGGTTTTATGGATGCTCTTTTATTCAGTTGTGGAAGAGTGGCGCTGGTTCGTGCTGGCCGGATTAGTCTCTGTATAAGTATGTTCGCAATGGTGCTGGCGATTTCGTTTTCGGCGGACGCACAAGATGTACTGTCGCTGACTGATGCACAACGGCTGGCTGTCGATCGTTCACGCCAACTGGCGGGACAAGATGCAGCTATTGCTGCAGATCGCGAGATGGCTGTTTCCGCCACACAAAATCCTGATCCTGTGTTAAGTGCCGGTATCGACAATCTGCCGGTTGAGGGCGCTGACCGGTACAGCATTGGGCGCGACTTCATGACCCAGCGCCGCATCGGCGTGGCGCAGGAGTTTACGCGCGAGAATAAGCGCCGGCTGCGTGGCGAGCGCTATGAGCGTGAGGCTGACAAGATCCTTATCGAGAAAGCCGCGACGAGTCTCAACATCCAGCGCGATACCGCACTCGCCTGGCTGGATCGTTACTACGCCGAAGCGAGCGTCGTACTGATCGACGAACAGATTCGGCAGGCACAGGGCGAAATCGAGGCGGCGCAAACCGCTTACCGCGCCGGTCGTGGCAGTCAGGGCGATCTGTTGTCTGCACGTGCGGCATTGGTGGAGTTGCAAGACCGGGCTAGCGAGATCGCAAGAAAAGCGCGTATTGCGAAGATCGCGCTGGTACGCGAAATCGGCGAACCGGGCGAATTGCCGCTTGCCCAGAGTCCCCCAATCGATCATATCCCGATTGACCTTGGCAAACTTGATGAACATGTCGCGATGCATCCTGCTGTTGTCGCATTAGCCAAGCAGGAAGATCTGGCGGAGACCGAAGCGCGCCTGGCCCAGGCCGACAAGCAATCCGACTGGAGCATCGCGCTATCTTATGCGGAGCGCGGAGCGCCTTATTCCAATATGGTTTCCCTTGGGTTCTCGGTTCCGTTGCAATGGGATCAAACAAGTCGCCAGGATCGCGAAGTGGCCGCCAAACTTGCACTGGCCGATCAGATTCGGGCACAACGCGAGGAAGCAGTGCGTAGCGAATCTGCCGAGGTGCGTTCCATGATTGCCGAATGGGAGAGCGCGAAAGAGCGGCAGTCCCGCCTCGAACGCGAACTTGTGCCGCTTGCGACCGAACGCACTCAAGCGGAGCTATCGGCTTACCGCAGCGGAAAATCGTCGTTGAACAACCTGCTTGCCGCTCGTCGCAACGAAGTCGATGCTCGTCTGCAGGCCCTGCAAATGCAGGCGGAAGCCGCCCGCTTTTGGGCACAACTCAATTTTCATTTTTTACATGACGACGCCGTGGCGACTTCGCTTCAGGATGCCGGGCGCACTGCGCCAGAAAAGGATGCACAATGAAAACCAAAACTCTCGCCATTTCCCTTGCCGCGCTCGCCTTAATCGGCGCAGTGAGTTATGGCAGCTATCGTACTGGTCTACAGCACAGTGTGGCTACTCCCGTGACAAAAATGCCGGGCACTGACGCTACAGAAACCAAATCCGGCGCCGCGATCGATCCGGCCTCGGGCAAAACCGTGCTGTATTGGCACGACCCAATGGTGCCCGGACAACGCTTCGACAAGCCCGGCAAATCGCCCTTCATGGACATGCAACTGGTGCCAGTCTATGCCGATGCGGGCGGCGATAGCGGAAATGTCTCGATCAATCCTCGTGTGCAGCAGAACCTGGGGATTCGCATCGCCGAAGTCACCAAGGGCAGCTTAACTTCCAGCCTCGAAGCGGTGGGCAATGTGGCCTACAACGAACGTGAGTTAACGGTGCTGCAGGCGCGAGCCAACGGTTATGTCGAAAAGCTCTACGTCCGCGCGACGCTGGATCCGGTACGCCAAGGGCAGGCGCTTGCCGAGTTGTATGTGCCCGATTGGGTTGCAGCGCAGGAAGACTTCCTGACCGCAAAACGCCTGGCTGCTCAAGGCGGCGATTCGGCTGGCGTGGATTTGATCGATGCCGCACGTCAGCGCATGCGATTGGTCGGCATGTCGGAAGCGCAGATGCGGCTGGTTGAAACCAGTGGCAAGGTTCACGAGCGGCTGGTCGTTACGGCGCCCGTGAGCGGCGTAATTGCCGAACTTGATGCGCGCGAAGGTATGACGATTATGAACGGTGCGCCGCTGTTCCGCATCAACGGACTGGATACGGTCTGGGTCAACGCCGAAGTGCCGGAAGGCGCGGCGGCACAGGTACGTCCCGGAAATGCAGTCGAAGTACGCACGCCGACACGATCTGGCATGGTGTTCAAAGGCAAGGTCAGCGCGGTACTGCCGGACGTTGATTCTACGACACGTACATTGCGGGCGAGGATTGAGTTGACCAATCGCGGACAGCAACTTGTCCCTGGCATGTTCGCCACCGTGAACTTCTCGCCCGGTGTGCGCAAGGAAGTGCTGCTCGTGCCAAGCGAAGCGGTGATACAGACCGGCAAGCGTAGTGTCGCCATCGTGGCACAGGCAGACGGTAAGTTTGCCCCGGTGGACATCGTGGTGGGTAGCGAAAGCAACGGTCAGACTGAAATTCGCAGGGGACTGGCATTGGGACAAAAAGTCGTCGTTTCCGGGCAGTTCCTGATCGATTCGGAAGCCAGTCTCAGGGGCACCGCGCTACGCATGGGCGATGCCCCAGCACCGACCGGTAATACAGCAACGACGCATCGCGGCAGCGGCATGGTCGAAGCGATCAACAAGGAGGAAATCACGCTCTCGCACGACCCGATACCCAGCCTGCAATGGGGTGCAATGACCATGGGATTCAAGGTGCCAGCGAGTGGATTGCCTCAAGGCATCAAGGTCGGCGATCGCGTGGACTTCGAGATTCGACCTATTGCAGGCGGGGCATTTGAAATCGTGTCGATTGCACAGACAGTGGGAGCCAAGCCATGATCGCCCGGTTGATTCGCTGGTCTATTGCCAACCGCTTTCTGGTGCTGCTGGCCACGCTGATGGTTGCGGCATGGGGCATCTGGTCGCTCGGCAAGACACCGCTGGATGCCTTACCCGATCTGTCCGATGTGCAGGTGATCATCCGCACGACCTGGCCCGGCCAGGCGCCGCAGATCGTCGAGAATCAAGTCACCTATCCGCTGACGACGACCATGTTGTCGGTGCCGGGAGCCAAGACTGTACGCGGCTATTCCTTCTTCGGCGATTCGTTCGTCTATGTCCTGTTCGAGGACGGCACCGATCCGTATTGGGCACGCTCGCGCGTGCTCGAATATCTGAACCAGGTGCAGTCGCGGCTACCGCCGCAGGCCAGAACTTCACTCGGCCCGGATGCGACTGGCGTAGGCTGGATATACGAATATGCGCTCGTCGACCATAGCGGCAAGCTCGACTTGTCCCAGTTGCGCGCACTGCAGGACTGGTTCCTGAAGTATGAACTGAAGACTGTTCCCGACGTATCTGAAGTGGCCAGCATCGGCGGCATGGTGCGCCAGTACCAGGTTGTACTCGACCCGGATCGCCTGCGTGCCTACAACATTACTCACAGCAAAGTGATCGAAGCGATCGGCAAAGCCAATCAGGAGGCTGGAGGCTCGGTGCTCGAATTGGGAGAGGCCGAGTACATGGTGCGCGCCTCGGGTTATCTGCAATCGCTGGATGATTTCCGCAAGATACCGTTGCTGACCACTGCAGCAGGTGTATCGGTTCGGCTAGGCGATGTGGCCCGCATCCAGACAGGTCCGGAAATGCGGCGCGGCATCGCGGAATTGAATGGCGACGGCGAAGTGGCTGGGGGCGTGATCGTGATGCGTTCCGGCAAGAACGCGCTGGAGACGATCAAGGCCGTCAAGGCCAAGCTGGCGATGCTCAAGGCGAGTCTGCCAACTGGTGTCGAAATCGTGCCAACCTATGACCGTTCCGGACTCATCGATCGTGCGGTCGATAACCTGACTGACAAACTGATCGAAGAATTCCTTGTAGTCACCATCGTGTGCGCAGCGTTCCTCTTCCATTTGCGCTCCGCGCTGGTTGCCATCGTCTCATTGCCCTTGGGTATTCTTGCGGCCTTTATTGTCATGCGGTACCAGGGGGTGAATGCAAACATAATGTCGCTGGGCGGTATCGCGATCGCGATTGGTGCAATGGTCGATGCGGCGGTGGTCATGATTGAAAATGCCCACAAGCACATCGAAGAATGGAAGCACGCTCATCTAGGCCAGACTCTGGAAGGCAGCGCCCAGTGGGGAGTGATCGCGGACGCCGCTGCCGAAGTCGGCCCAGCACTATTCTTTTCATTGCTGATCATTACGCTCTCTTTCATCCCGGTGTTTACGCTCGAAGCGCAGGAAGGACGGCTGTTCTCGCCATTGGCATTCACCAAGACCTATGCAATGGCTGCCGCCGCCGGGCTTTCGGTCACGCTGATTCCGGTACTGATGGGCTATTTGATTCGGGGCCGGATCCCAGACGAGCAAAAAAATCCGATCAATCGCTTCCTGATCCGCCTGTATAGACCTTTGCTTGACCGCGTGCTGCGTCGACCCAAGACAATCCTGCTGGTGGCGGCCTTGTTCGCGATCATAACGTTGTGGCCTGTCAGCCGACTGGGCGGCGAGTTCATGCCACCACTGGATGAAGGGGATCTGCTTTATATGCCGAGCGCACTGCCGGGAATCGGCGCGGGCAAGGTCTCGGAGCTGCTTCAGCAGACCGACCGCATGATCAAGACCGTGCCGGAAGTGGAAAGCGTGTTCGGCAAAGCAGGCCGCGCCGAAACCGCGACCGATCCGGCGCCACTGGAAATGTTCGAGACGACAATCCGCTTCAAGCCACGGGAGCAATGGCGTCCCGGCATGACGCAGAACAAGTTGATCGAGGAACTGGATCGCACCGTGAAAGTGCCGGGGTTGACCAACATCTGGGTGCCACCGATCCGCAACCGCATCGACATGCTCGCCACCGGAATCAAGAGCCCGGTGGGAATCAAGGTGGCGGGTGCGAACCTCGCCGAGATCGATCGGCTGACTGCCGAGATTGAGCGAGCAGTCAAACCGGTTCCTGGTGTCTCGTCTGCGTTGGCAGAGCGTTTGACCGGCGGGCGTTATGTTGACGTGGATATAGATCGTGATGCGGCTGCACGTTACGGGTTGAATGTCGCGGATGTGCAAAGCATCGTGTCCTCCGCTATCGGCGGCGACAATATCGGCGAGACTATCGAGGGTTTGCAGCGCTTCCCGATCAACGTGCGCTATCCGCGCGAAATCCGTGACTCGCTCGAAAACCTGCGCGACCTTCCGGTACAGACCGAGCGTGGCGCGCAAATCCGTCTGGAGGATGTCGCCGCGATCCACATCGCCGATGGTCCGCCGATGCTGAAAAGCGAGAATGCGCGCCTGTCCGGTTGGGTGTATGTGGACATTCGTGATCGCGATTTGAGTTCCGCAGTGCATGACATGCAGACAGCGGTAACCAAGGAGGTGAAACTGCCACCGGGCTATTCGATCACATGGTCGGGACAATTTGAATTCATGGAACGAGCCAAGGCCAAGCTCAAGATCGTCGTGCCGGCGACGCTTATGATCATTTTTGTGTTGCTGTATCTCACATTCGGCAGCTTCGGCGAAGCACTGCTCATCATGGCGACGCTGCCGTTTGCGCTGGCTGGTGGATTTTGGCTCATGTGGGTACTGGGCTACAACCTATCGGTGGCAAGTGGCGTGGGCTTCATTGCCTTGGCAGGGGTGGCGGCTGAATTCGGCGTGATCATGCTGCTTTACCTCAAGAATGCATGGAGTGACCGGCTCAGTGACGGCAAGACCGGACTTCCGGATTTGCTTGATGCGATTCGCGAGGGGGCGGTGCTGCGCGTACGACCCAAGGCGATGACCGTTGCCGTGATTATCGCCGGACTGATGCCAATCATGTGGGGCAGTGGAACCGGTTCGGAAGTCATGCAGCGTATCGCCGCCCCAATGATCGGCGGCATGGTCACGGCGCCGCTATTGTCGATGTTCGTCATTCCTGCTGCCTTTTTGCTAATGCGGCGGCCGCGCTCGATGTAAGCAGAGGTCCCACTGATGCGTGAAGCGCTATCGAAAGTGAACCATACTCGTGTTCGATATAGGGCAGCATTTCTTGAATCTATTGCATCTACGCTGTGTGGTGAGACTGGATTAGCTGAACATGAATAAAAGTCAGGTGGCTCTCATGATGCCAATTTATCGAATTTGAGCCGCCTGATGGCAGACACACCCATCTCCAGCAGATGCGCTGACGAGTGTCTTAAGAATCCCGCACTCGCCTGCAGTCAAGTTGTCTCGACAACGATTGCGTAAGGCGACCAGTTGTTTTTCCAACAAATGCATCGCCTTGATTTGTTGCTTAACATGAGAAATATGCTGATCAAGTAATGTGTTGATATCGTTGCAGGCCAAGCTGGGATTCGCCTGAAAGTTTTGCAGCGTCCTGATTTCAGCCAGCGTCATCCTTAGTGTGCGGCAGTGCAGTATAAAGTTGAGTTGCCCGAGATGCTCGCCGGTGTATGAGCGGTAGCCGGATGCGGTGCGAGAAGGCTTCGGAAGTAGCCCTTCGCGCTCATAATAACGGATGGTTTCAGCATCGCATCCGGTTTGTTTTGCCAGTTCCCCAATCAACATCGCCTGCCTCCTGTCGTTTCTCGCTTGACCTTGTAGTTACTCAAGGGTTTTAAATAAGGCTACCTCATACCGAGGGTTGATGCAATTTGAACTGTTTGCTGATTGCGTTAGTTTTTATCGGAATGATCAATGGCCAATTGTTGTGAAGACAAGAGTTGCGAAATATCTGCAATGCGCGGGAAGCATGAGCGCGTTTTATGGATTGTGCTCGCGATCAATGCCGTGATGTTTGTGGTGGAAGGCTGGGCAGGGCTCAATGCCCATTCCACATCGCTGCTGGCAGACGCACTGGACATGTTGGGAGATGCCTTGGTCTACGGGTTCAGCCTTTTTGTGCTGGAACGTTCGGAACGTTGGAAGGCGAGCGCAGCATTGGTAAAGGGCTGCTTCATGCTGATGTTCGGGCTGGGTGTATTGGGTGAAGCGATCTACAAGATTTTTAACCTTGTCATGCCGACTGTGGAAACAATGGGCCTAATTGGTGGGCTTGCGCTGCTTGCAAATTTGACCTGCTTTTTCTTGCTTTACCGGCACAGAGAGGACAATCTGAACATGAGTTCCACTTGGCTGTGTTCCAGAAATGATCTGATCGCCAATGTCGGCGTGCTTATGGCCGCTGCAGCCAGTTATGCGCTAACATCGCGCTGGCCTGATCTTATCGTCGGCGTAATTATCGCGAGTGTATTCATTCGTTCGGCACTTCATGTTCTGCATCAATCAATTCAGGCAATGCATACACCATTGGCCAAGGATCATTCGTTATGATGGTTTTCATAAGAAAGCCGATATTTTTCATGTTGGCCACATTGCTTTTGGGATGCACCAGCTTTCAATCAAAACCCATTGCCCCACGGGATACAGCAGCAACTTTTGAGGCCCGTACGCTCGACAGTCCGGGACTCAAGGATTTTATTCAGCAAAACGGAATAAACGTAAATACTTGGCCGTTAAAATCATGGGATGAATCACTGCTGACTCTTGCTGCCTTTTATTACCACCCGGATTTGGATGTCGCACGTGCACAATGGGGTGTTGCCAAGGCAGGAGTTGTTTCGGCTGGGATCGTGCCAAATCCGGGTTTAAGTCTATCAACCCAACCTGCCAGCACAATTTCCGTAGCTTCAGCATTGCCATTTGGATGGAATCTGGATATCCCAATTGAAACCGCAGGTAAACGAGGCTATCGGATTGAACAGTCAAAGCAGCTCTCCGAGTCGGCTCGGTTCCATCTGTATGGTACGGCATGGCAAATACGCAGTCGCTTAAAGATGGCATTGGTCGAACTGTACTCTGCTCAAGAGAACTTGACGATATTGAGGGAACAGGAAACCGTTCGGAATGAAATGGTCAAGCTGCTGAACCGTCGCCTTGAAGTGGGGGCCATATCCCTTCCAGAAGCGACTCAAGCGCGAATTGCGCTGGCGCAGAATAGTTTGGCATTAGGTGAAGCACAAAAGCGATACGACACGGCACTTGCACAGCTTGCCACAGCGATTGGACTGCCGATAAACACCCTGATAGGAATGAAATTCTCCTTCGAAGAACTAGCCGACTTTCCCAAACCAGAAACGCTCCCTTCCGCGGAAGCTCGCCGCCAAGCCTTATTGAGTCGTTCTGACTTACTCTCGGCGCTGGCCGACTATGAGGCCAGCCAAACAACACTGCAACTCGAAGTTGCAAAGCAATACCCGGATATTCATTTGGGTCCTGGATACATTTGGGATCTAGGTGAACGCAAATGGTCTGTAGGACTGTCATTTTCAATGCCGATATTCAATCGGAACGAGGGGCCGATTGCCGAAGCAACTGCGCGCCGTGAACAAGCTGCGGCAAGTTTTATAGCACTGCAAGCACGCAGCATCAATGAAGTCGAATTGGCATGGAGCAATTATCAATCAGCAGCGAACCAGTTGAACAATGCAGATTCTCTGCTGCTGGCACAACAAAAGCAGCAACGCTCGATTACGTCAGAATTCAATATAGGGGAGTCAGATCGGCTGACGCTGGCGGGCAGCCAGCTTGAGCTAGTGAATGCAAAACTCGCCCGGCTTGATGCGCAAGTGAAAGAGATGATGGCATTGGGCTTGCTGGAGGACGCCATCCAACATCCGCTAACGCAGAATGAATTCCTGC
>JAGXAW010000011.1 GCA_018971415.1 Betaproteobacteria bacterium | reverse complement strand
ACTGCAGGAAAGCATCCTGTTGCACTCAATACGGATAATATTTTCGGCATATTATCACTTATTTTTTGGTCACTGATGGCCATTGTTTCATTTAAATACGTGGCTTTTATTATGAGAGCTGATAACCGAGGGGAGGGGGGAATTATGGCTCTCCTCGCATTAGCTCTTGGAAAGCTATCAGAATCAGGAAAGTCCCGAGCCACTCTTTTAATTATGGGTTTGTTTGGTGCATCTTTGTTTTATGGTGATGGCGTTATAACCCCAGCTATTTCAGTTTTGTCTGCGGTTGAGGGCTTACAAGTAGCAAGTACGTCCTTTAAAGATTTTGTTGTTCCAATTACATTATTCATATTGATTATTCTCTTTTTTATTCAGCGTAAGGGAACGGCTAAGGTAGGCGCGTTATTTGGACCGATTATGGTCATTTGGTTTATTGTCCTAGGATTATTAGGAGCAGTAAGTATTATTCATAACCCCTATGTATTAAGTGCGCTCAATCCTTTTTTTGCTATTCATTATCTTCAACATGACTTCACAGTTGGGTTTCTCTCACTAGGTGGAGTAATCTTGGCTGTAACCGGCGCTGAGGCTTTATACGCCGATATGGGGCATTTCGGTAAAAAACCCATTCAGATTGCGTGGTTCTACTTAGTGTTACCTGCTTTAGTCTTAAATTATTTTGGTCAGGGTGCATTATTGATTAGCGATCCTAAAGCAATCGAAAACCCTTTCTATTTATTGGCCCCTCATTGGGCTTTATATCCAATGGTAATTATTTCAACCGTTGCAACGATTATTGCCTCTCAAGCAGTCATTTCAGGTGCTTTTTCAATGACAGATCAAGCTATTAAATTGGGCTATGCGCCACGAATGGAGACTCAGCATACTTCGGAGAACGAGATTGGACAGATTTATGTTCCGGGTATTAATTGGACATTGATGGTCGCCGTTATCGCTCTGGTTTTGGTCTTTAAATCTTCGGCTTCTCTTGCCGCAGCTTATGGTATTGCTGTTACTGGTACGATGTTTATTACTTCAATACTGGCCTTTGTTGTGGTTCACAAGTTGTGGGGTTGGAGTATTTTGAAGGGAGGGATATTAATTTCATTATTATTATTTGTTGATGGCATTTTCTTTAGTGCTAATTTAGTCAAAGTTGAGGAAGGTGGCTGGTTACCCTTGTCCTTTGGATTAGTTATTTTTACTTTGATGACTACTTGGAAAAAAGGAAGAGTTCTTCTTGCTCAGCGATTAAAACGTGAAGCTATCGATTTGATCCCATTTGTTAAAAGTATATCAAGCGACTCGATTACACATGTTCCAGGTGCGGCAGTCTTTTTAACCAGCAATCCTGATGGTGTTCCAAGTGCGTTGATGCACAATATGAAGCATAATAAAGTGATTCACGAAAAAGTAGTTATTTTAGCCGTAAGAGTACTGGATGTTCCTCATGTATCTTTAGATAGCCGTGTTGTTTACAACAAAATTAATGATGTATTTCATCAGGTTACCTTACGTTTTGGATTTATGGATGAGCCTAATGTCCCAGAGGCCTTGTTTTCACAAAACCATGTTACCCTTGAGTCTTTTGAAACTTCTTTCTTTTTATCACGTGAAACATTAATACCTCGAACGGGTTCGGAAATGTCCTTTTGGCGAGAGAAGTTGTTCGTTGCCATGTTCCGTAATGCTGGAAGTGCGATACCCTTCTTTAAGATTCCTCCCAACCGAGTGGTTGAAATTGGCGCCCAAGTGGTACTGTAAATGCGCGTTAGTGCTGATTTAATTGGCTATATTGCAGCCTTTCTCACAACAGCTGCATTTTTACCACAATGCATCAAAACCATTTATACCAAAGAGGTTTCGGGCATTTCCTTAAGTATGTATGTGATTTTTGTCTCTGGTGTACTTATGTGGCTTTGGTACGGAATTATTCAAGACAGTTTACCTATCACAATTGCTAATGCCATCACTGCTGCACTAGCAATTGTTATATTATGGATTAAGATTAAATATACTTACTTCCGATGAATTTCTGGGAAACGAGGTAATGCTTGGCTGTTTGAAGGTAGTGGATATTGAGCCATATTCATTTCCACTGCTAAAAAACTGTAGTATCCAACTATTCCTGCGAGATCAACTACGCCTTTTTTACCAAATCGTTTTTCAGCTAAATCATAAGTACTGTCTGACACTTGTTTATTATTGAGTAATTCAGTGGAAAAGTTATAAACGAGTTGTTGATCCGCATCCATTTTTTCAGGGATACGTCCCTGGCGTATAGATTCAATGACTTCTGGGGTAATTCCTTTTTTGAGGGCAATAGGTGCGTGCACATACCATTCATAATCTTGTGTCCAAAATCGTGCGGTAACCAAAATGGTAAGTTCACTTAACGTGTTACCAATTGCTGATTTGTAACGTAAATAATCACCCATTGATCGTGCTTCATTCATTAATTGTGGACTGTATAAGAGTGGTTCAAAGGGGCCAAAAATTGGGGTTTTTCTTGCTTGCTCAAATATCTTTTGGGCCTCTAATTGCTCTTGAGAATACTGATGAGGATCAATGGTAGGGAGTCTTTCCTCTGCTAACAGCGGTAAGGTTAAGAGTGAAATAAAAAAAGCAAATAAGATTGATTGATAACGAATCATTTTATTACTCCTTATGTACTTTGTTTTTGATAATAAAGAATATAGCCAATACCTAAAAAGATAGATAAGAAAGGAATATAGCTAAATAATCCAACATTAAACTGTATTAGCATACCTGTTAAAAGTGCTCCTAGCGCATAGATAGAAAAGATAATCACTTGTCTTTTTGCAGAGAACAAAGATTCTTGACGATGCATACGGTGTCTACTTTGCATCAGTGCAACCACGATACTGGTCAGTGTACTGGTAAATACCACAGTCGAAATGCCTTCAATACTGACTTTTCTGGCGGCGATACTTTGAATCCCCATGGCAATAGCAGAAATCATAATCATCAGATAGAGTAAAGAGCCGCTTGTTGGATAATTAATAAAATGAACGATTAACAAATTGATCAACAAAAATAAGGCCTCGAGGACCAGTATCAAAATAAGTTCATGCATCTTTTTTTCAAGTTTAATTAATGCGGCTAGTGCTACACCGATTAGATATCCAATAACCGCAACCAGAGAATTAAAAGCAGCAAAAAAATCACCAGAGCCTAAAGCGATACCTAATAGTGCAGTATTCCCTGTCATCGCCGAAGTGAAGACTTTTTGTAATTTTAAAAAGGCAATTACGTCGGTTGCGCTGGATGCAACAGCCATAAGTGAAAGTAACAGATCTCTTTTATCCAAAGATTGAACGTTAACGGCAGTAGATTTTGTGAACATAGTGAAAATACGTAAGACTTTGATATCGATGCAATGAGTTTAACCGAAAGTGAATAAATAAAAAAAGCTTTTTTAAAAAGCTTTTTTTATTAAAAGACATGAAAAATTACTTGTCCGCTTTGAGTAAATCTTGGTGTTGGGCTAAAACGCGAATACCTTCGACAACTTCAGTACGTTGTTTTGAATCTATCGCGTCCATTAAATTTTTAACTCTTTTATAAAAGATAGGCATAACCTGATTCACTTTGTTAATACCTGCCTCTGTTAATTGAATACAATATTTTCTTCTATCTAATGGATCAATGATTCTGGTGATATAACCTTCTCTTTCTAAACCACTAATAAAGCCAGTCATAGTGGCTTTTGTTACTCCGGCATCTTCTGCAAGACTGCTAGGACAGGAAATTAAATCGTCTTGACGAGTTAATAGTACCAAAACCCACCATCTGCCTTGCAGCAATGCGTGTTCGTCTAGTAATTTATTGAGTGCTTCTGATAAATCAGAAGCCGATCTCATGATTTGCATAAAATCTGAAATAGAAGGAATATCAGCATCAGGATATTTTTCTTGAAATTTTTTGACAACCTCTGGACTGGCTAATTTTTTTAATAAAAGCATTTTTTTTCCTGATGTATTATTTTGTATGAAATGTATACCCTCTGGCCTTCATACAGGCTTGGTACAAATCATTATTTTCTACAGTTGTTATAACATTATTTCCCCCGTTTAGGTAAGGAGAGGGGAAGGAAGAGGTGAAGTTTGACCAACCTTGTAATTCTTGGCTTTCTTTAAGACATTGATAATGGTCTATTTCACCTTGAGTTGGGATAGTGTCTTTTACCCAGACTCCTTGGGGTGAACAGCCTGATAAAAGTACTAGGCTTAGAGATATAATACACAGCTTTATTTTCATTATTGTCACCGAGATGTATCGTATTGATCTATTTTAAATTAGATTTATAGTTTTAACAGATTACTTATAAATCAATGTATAAAAGATTGCAACAGGAATAATATGGGGGCGTCATGTTTAATTTGAGTGAATTATTAATCCATCCTGTGGTTTTTGTCCTATGTTTAACCTTATCTAATGTTTTTATGACATTTGCATGGTACGGCCATCTCAAAAACTTTGCCGATAGGCCTTGGTGGATTGCTGTGTTAGCTAGCTGGGGAATCGCTTTTTTTGAATATCTCTTACAAGTACCTGGTAACCGTGTGGGCTTCATGTTTTTTAGTCTTGCACAGTTAAAAATAATCCAAGAGGTCATCACCTTAAGTGTTTTTATTCCATTTTCTATTTATTATATGAATCAACCATTTAAGTGGAATTATCTGTTGGCTGGATTATGTCTTTTGGGCGCTGTCTATTTTATGTTTAAGTCTTAACGGTTTCTCTTTGCTGAGCATGGCGCTCGGCAATATTTAGTAACAATTCAAGATCCTCTTCGTTAATATCAAGTAATTCTTTGTTATTTTCAAGGGCAAATTCTATATCTGATCTGTCTATTGCAGACCATTGGGCAGTTGTGATGGGTAGACTTACGGAATGTGCGTGGTGAGGATAAGTTTTTTTATTAATATTATTGTAGATTATTGCCATCGAGGCGAGTAGCAATGAGTTAATTATGGTTGGATAGATAACAAATAAGTAGCCTAATTGGTGAATGGCATGACCACCAAATACAGCTGTTAAAGCAACTGCACCGCTAGGTGGGTGTAAACAGCGTATTTTCATTGCAATAAGTATGGTTAACCCCACTGCTACAGCTCCAGCTAACCCTAGATTAGGTATTAAATTAAAGCAACTCACACCGACCACTGAGGCGATCAAATTGCCGCCAATAATTGACCAAGGCTGGGCTAAAGGGCTCGCTGGTACGGCGAATAACAAGACAGCAGAAGCGCCCATTGGGGCAATAAACCAAGGATTTATTTCACCTAAAAAATATTTTGATAAGCTTTCGGTGATGGCTAAACCAATAAATGCGCCTATTGGAGAGATAAGATACTCTTTTTTAGGAAAAAACATCCTTTGGGGAATAAACCCTCTTAACCATCTTTTAATATGAAACATAACTGCCTTTAACGATTCTGTAAGTGAATTGGAAACTCTGGATTAAAGAACTTTTTCTCTTGAACGATTAGATCCGATAGCATGCAAGCGTCAAGTTCTTTTAAAAAATTATATTGCGCTCGTTTGAGGGTACCTTTTAATTTACAGACCGTCGTAATTTTACAGTTATCTTTTTCTTGATCAAAACAATCAAGTAAATTGATATCAGGTTCCGTTAGTCGTACTACTTGGCCGACACTAATGTCTTCAGCGGGCAGCCCAAGTTCAATTCCACCTGTTCTACCTCGTATCGTTTTAATTAATCCGTTTATACCAAGTTGATGAACTACTTTTACCAAATGATTACGAGAAATACCGTAAAAATCTGCTAGTTCATTAATGGTCACTGATCGTTTGGTTTCGTGTGCCAGATAGAGAAGAACTCTCAGGGAGTAATCAGTATAAACGGTTAATTTCATGATGGTTTTATTATGAATAAGCGAGTGAAGAACATATTTCATTTTATCTAATTTTAACTAATTTCGTTTTAAGTATTTGACAATATAGATAACAAAAATTAAGATGTATTTATAATACATCTTTTTGATATATTATGCGACGTTTAATTTAAAGGAGAGAGTGATGAGTTTATATTCTGAAATTGGTGGAGATGCGGCCGTATCAGCAGCGGTAGATATTTTTTATCGAAAAGTACTACAAGATGATCGTATTAATCGATTTTTTGACGATGTGGATATGGAAAAACAAGCCATGAAACAAAAGGCGTTTTTAACCATGGCATTTGGTGGTCCACACAACTATACAGGTGAGGATATGCGTCGTGGTCATGCTCGTTTAGTCCAAATGGGATTAAATGACAGTCATTTTGACGCGGTAATGGAACATATTGGCGCCACATTAAAAGAATTGAATGTACCAGACAATCTAATTGTACAGGCTGCGGCTATTGCTGAGAGTACGAGAAACGATGTGTTAGGTAAGTAATCAATGGTCACAATAACTTTTGATGGTAAAAGTTATCCTGGTGGGAATGAATCTGTACTAGAAAGCTTAACTAAAGCAGGCTTATTCATTCCCCATTCGTGTAAGAGTGGTTTATGCCAGGCCTGTGAAATGAGGTTAATGGAGGGTCAAATTCCAAATCAAGGTTATAAAGGATTAACAGACAATAAAATACAAGCAAATCATTTTTTGGCTTGTCAATGTATCCCTACACAAGATATAAGTATTGCAACGTTAGATGGTGAAGTAAAAAATATTAGCACTACCCTTATTCATCGTATTCAAGTCAGCCAATCAATTTTTAAATTAGTACTTGAACCTAAAAAAACACTGTCATATTGTGCAGGACAATATTTGCGTGTTTATCACTCGAAAAATGATTTTCGTTGTTACTCTATTGCCTCCAATCCAGATCTTGAAGAAACAATTGAATTACATATTCAAGTTATTCCTTCAGGTAAAGTGTCAAATTGGTTGGTAAAAGAAGTTAAGATTGGAGAGCAAATAGAAGTGTCGGAAGCCATGGGCTCCTGTATTTATCCTAATAACAACATGTCTCCAACATTATTTATAGCCAGTAATTCAGGGCTTGCCCCTATTTACGGCATGTTAAAAAAAGCCTTATATCAGGGAGATAAACAGGTTTTTCATTTGGTTCATGGTGTTACTAGTGAAAAGGATAAGTACTTAACAGAAGAATTAAGAGAGTTAAAAAATGCTTATCCAAATTTAAAGATTACTTGGTTTGATTACAGTTTAGTTGAAACAAACAAGCAAAAAGTATTTATTGATACCGCCTTAAGTCAAATTAACTCTCCTCAAGACTGGAAGGTCTATTTTTGTGGGCACCCGGATATGGTGGCTTACGGAAAAAAACAATCTTTTTTAAAAGGAGTGTCAATGAAAAATCTTTACTCAGATGCGTTTGTTCCTAGTAAAGTTAATTAACTAATCTATTAACAACTAGGTTAATAAATAGTCCTCCGCTTGTTAAAAACAAAAATAAAGTACTGGCTAAAATAATAGGTTTAATCCCTGCAGTTTTAAGGGCGGAAAAATGGGTTCTTAACCCTAAAGCGAACATGGCAGCTGCTAGCAAAATATTATCTGTATTAATTCCCAGTTCAATAACATGACGAGGTAGAGAAAAAAAACTGTGAATTAGTGTCAGTAATAAAAAAGCCATCGCAAACCAAGGTATGGTAATTGTGTGGACTTGATGGGTATTTTGATTGTTGTTTTTTAACGCAAAAGAAAGAGCGATTAAGAAGAAGGGTAGCATCATGACTCTGAGCATTTTTTCAGTGACAGCCAAATGACTAACATGCTCATTGACGGCTCGTCCAGCCACAACTACTTGAGCTACTTCATGTATGGTCGAACCCAGATAAGTTCCAGCAGAATCAATGGATAACCCACTCAATTGAAAAAGCGCGGGTTCGATAAACATGGATAGTGTTCCAAAAATTACAACTGTTGCAATTGCAATGGAGACTTTGTGAGCCTGGGCCTTGATGACGGGCTCTGTGGCCAAGATGGCCGCTGCACCACAAATCGAGCTGCCTGCACCAATTAAGATAACAGTTTGTAAATCCTCTTTCAGCCACTTTCTACCCACCCAATAGGCCAGAAAAAAAGTTGAAATAATCATAATCAAATCAATTAAGAGACCTGACAAACCAACCCCCATTATTTCGTTAAATGTTACTTTGAATCCATAGAGTACAACTCCGATTTTCAGGAGTTGGCTCTTAGAAAAATCGATACCCCAATGAAATGGTTGAAAGAGGTTGGCAGAGATAAGATTGCCTAATAACATCCCTAACACGATTGCAATGGTTAGTGTAGTGATATGGTGATCAGAAAAATAGGGATTCTCTCCTAATGAAATAGACGCTAATGCTCCTGTGAGGACAAAGAGTATCCCAGCAAATTTGTAGGCAACAAGTTTCATAACGTATCCATTAGTAGGTCAATTAATAACCTATTATCAGTTTTACGATATAATTACTCAAATTCATTAATTTCATTAAATAATTACTGTAAGTTATGAGAATACCTTTTTTAGCATTACGTGCTTTTGTGGAGGTGGTTGAATCAGGGAGTTTTACTAAGGCCGCCAATAACCTGTTTATTACTCAACCGGCTGTATCAAAGTCTGTTAAAGAGCTTGAAGCGCTTTTTGAAATACAGTTAATTGATAGAGCGCATAATCCGATTTTGTTAACTGAGGCCGGTACCTCCTTATATAAACTAGGAAAAAGTATCTTTAACATTGAAAACGCCATTATTCAGGACTTATCTCAGCGATCGGCAGTGCGTAAAGGCAGTCTTTATATTGGGGCAAGCACAACCATCGCCTCACACTGGCTCACCCCCTTCCTAGTTACTTTTGCCAATCAATTTCCAGAGATTTCTGTTTCAGTATTAAGTGGTAACTCTCAACAAATTGTCGAACAGTTAAAAGCCTGTCAGATCGATGTTGGTTTAATAGAGGGTCCTGTTATTAACGAGCCAGATGTGAGTACTCGTCAATGGAAAAAAGAGAGATTGGTTCTTGTCGCGTCTCCAGACTTGTTAATAAAAAACCGTATTAATGATCTAACCTCATTCAAATGGGTAATGCGAGAAAACGGTTCTGGGACTGCTCGGGTTACCGATGAATATCTTCAGCGTTTTTCAATCATTCCCCAGTCGATCATTAGAGTAGGAAATAATTTGGCGGTGTTAGACTTGGTTTGTAGTGGCTTAGGTATTGCTCTTTTACCCGAGATCATGATTAGAGAGCGGGTTGAGCTTAATCAATTGACCAAACTTACTACCAAGGAAATCCGGCATAGCCCTTTTATTGAAAGAGAGCTTAATTGGATAACTTTAAATTGGCGAACAGAGACGCCAGTAAGGCGAGTATTTCAGCAACTTTTATTTAATGAATCAGTGGAGCGTTAATGGCAGAATTAACTCCACTTTAAAACCTGTTTTATTAGGTAGATTTGAAAAAATAACTTCACCATTATGTGCTTTAAACGTCTTTTGTGTGATCGCTAAACCTAAACCAAAACCCTGCATATTTGGATTTTTTTGGGTATTACTTGCGCGATAAAAGGGTTGAGTGATTTGGGCAAGGTCTGCATCATCTACCCCTTCCCCATCATCGATGATATAAATTTTAACCGCATTATTCATTAATTGATGCCCAATCCATACTATTTTGCGAGCATGCCGTAGTGCGTTTCTGATAACGTTCTCAATGGCATAGTATAAAAGTATTGGATTTCCTTCCACATTAATTAAATCTGATGAGGATTGATCTATTACTGTTTTCTGTAAGGATTGTGCTTCGAATTTTGCATTTTCGATGATTTCATTAATCAGGGGATTAAAGTTTACTGTTTCAATTTCTTGTTTACTGATCTCATCATCTAAGCGAGATAGTGTTAATAATTGTCCAATTAATAAATCAATACGTTTACATTCTCTCTCAATTCTTTCTATTTCATCATTGTTCTCAGAGCTCTTTTGGCGTAATAATCCAGTTGCCATTTGTAATCGAGTAAGAGGAGATCTTAACTCATGAGAAATGGTATGTAACAGTCGTGTTTGACTGTCAATGACTTTTCCAAGACGTGTGGTCATGTGCTGTATATCAACTGCTAACTCTCCTAGACTGTCTTGTCGATTAGTGAGTTGGGTGTGTAACTGTATATCAAACTTACCCAAGCCAACTTGTTCGACAGTCTCTTTGAGTAGTTCTATAGGACGAGAAAAGTGTCTTGCGAGCAAAAAAGCAAATAATAAACTTGCGAGAGTAGCGCCTGTTAGAGGAAACACAGGAAGTAATGGCTTGTTTCCCCATGGGGATGGGATATCGACTACAAAGAGTAAATAACGTCGATCTCCTAAAGTAAGTTCTTGAATTGCATGGTTAGAGGAGGCTTGTTGTGTTTTTTGTCGAACGAGATCTAAAAAATCCAAAGGGATTTTTCGATTCAGTAATTCTTTATTCGTTGAGGTGTCAACTACATAGACAATACGTCTAAAACGTTTTTTTAAATACTCCGCTGTTGCAGAGATGCCTTCACTTTTTAAGGAGCTCAAGACCGGATCAAGATAGTAGGAAGCGCCGTTAGATAAATCTAAATTGGTTTCTGATAGGGGTTCATGGTGACGAATATACCAAATGGCAGTTCCTGCGCCCCAAATAGTAATGAGTTGAGCGATCCAAATGGTGAAAAAGAACTTCCAGAAAAGTTTATACATGCCTATCACTCAACAATAAAAATATAACCTTGCCCATGAACTGTCTTTATAGGATTTTTTGAGGTATTGATGACTTCTAGCTTATTACGAATACGACTAATATGAACGTCAATACTTCTTTCAAATCGGGCTAAAGGATGACCTAATCCCTCCTCTGAGAGCTGCGTTTTACTAACAAGCTTACCAGCGTTTCTTACTAATACCTCTAGTAAGTTAAATTCACTACTGGTTAACAGTAGCTCTGAGTTGAACCAAAATGCTTGGCGTTTTCCAGGCCAGAGCTTTAGTTCGTTGATTTCAATTACACGGTTATTTTCTTGAGGGCTTGGGGTATTTTGAGATCGCCTAAGAATGGCTCTAACACGGGCTGTAAGCTCTCGAGGTGTACAGGGCTTAGGGACATAGTCATCAGCCCCGAGTTCAAGGCCAATGATTCGATCTGTATCATCGCCTCTCGCGGTCAACATAAGAACAGGGATTAAAGACAACTCTCTTATTCGTTTTAATGTCTCTAGCCCATCCATTCCTGGCATCATGATATCGAGTATAACTATATCGAACGAATGGATTCTTAATAATGCCAAGCCGTCATTACCCGAATGCGCAAGTTGTGTCGTGAATCCCTCACGTTGTAAATATTCAGACAACATATCGAGTAATTCAATGTCATCATCTATTAATAACACGTTTTGCATAGATGCTTGTACCTATAGAATTGAACAATATTATGATGATAAATAAGTTATCTTAAATAGTCATACTGTCTGGTTCATTATCAAGTTGAATTTACATTATTTTGCAAACTTTATTAACAAATTTACAATCAGATAAGAGAGTATGATCAAAAGAATTCACCATAAGGAGTTTTCCCATGAATATGATCAAGTTATTTACCCTGGCTTCTTTTGTTGTTTTATTAAGTCAGTCCAACGTCTATGCTGAATCTACTACAGAAAAAAAAGAGACGGCAGTGAACTATGAACAACAATTTATTGTGTCACAATTAAACGATTTACATGACAAGATTCAGTTAAATACGGATCAGGAGTCAGCCTGGAATAAATGGTCTACGGGTGTCAAAAATGACTTCTCCGAGATGCACGAGATGATGGAGGACAGTATGTCATCTAACTATTACAGACATGATGGAATGCTGACAACCCCAGAAAGGCTTGATGCATACCAATCTCTTTTAAACCATCGTTTAGAACTATTAAAAGAACATATTAATAAAGTTAAACAAGCAACTCAAAGAACCTTATCCTTTTACAACGTTCTAGACAGTAAACAGAAAGTTATATTTGATTTGTTTTGGTCCAATTGGCAGAGAAATTACGCTACTCATTACTCAATGAAAGGGCACGGTTATGGCTATGGTAATCAGCCTGCAATGCCTCCCAGAATGCCAATGAGTGGTCAATAGAAGGGAGTATTGATCATGAAAAAGATCTTAGTGCTATTTTTACTGGTTTGTTCTCTGTCTTTTAGTGCGACAAGTTATGCTGATCGTGGCGCCTTATTGGGGTTAGGTTTTATTGCTGGAACGCTGGTCGGGTCACAACTGGCTTCACCTTATTATGGTAGACCTATTGTTTACGCACCACCTACGGTTGTTTATTCACAACCAATTTACGCTCAACCAGCCCCGCCACAGGTCTTTCAATATCAACCCACAGCGCAAGGGGTTTGGTATTTTTGTCCTTCCTTAGGTGCATATTATCCTTATGTTTCACAGTGTCCCGTTCCATGGCAATTAGTTCCGAGTACTCCACAATGAAAATTAAATATCTATTTCTCTTATTTCTTTTAGCGTATTTCTCTACTTCTATTTCTGCTTCTGCTGATGAGGGAAGACGTTTTCATGAACGCCATTTTGAGGAGTTTCATGATCGAGATGTACATTTGTTTTATCCACGAGAGTTACATAGGTGGCGCAGAGGCAGATGGGTGCAAGCAATAAGAGGTGGCGTAAATGGATGGTGGTGGGTAATTGGTCCCAGATGGTATTACTACCCAGCCCCCGTTTACCCATATCCTTTGATGGTCTCAGAGAGAGTTGTATTTATTCAGTCAGCTCCCCCGGTGGTGGCTGTTCCACCTTCACCGCCTGTCTCGCCCCAGGGAACCACTGTGGTTGCCCCAGCAGCAGCTCCACAAGTTCGATATTTTTGTTCTTCATTAAATGGCTATTATCCTCAGGTGCCTCAATGTCCCGAACCCTGGCGTTCCGTTAATCCCATTCCACCAGGGCCCATCTCTCCATGACTTTTCAGTGCAGCAGAGTGCACAAGTTCATGAAAAAGTTTTAGAATGAGTCTTGTGCCAATCATGCAGTTAATTTCAAGGAGAACAAAATGACTTTACGACTCGGTGATGTTGCACCCAATTTTACTCAGGCTTCTTCCATTGGGAAGTTAAACTTTTATGACTGGGCTGGAGATTCTTGGGTAGTACTATTTTCTCATCCAGCAGACTTCACCCCTGTGTGTACCACTGAGCTTGGATTAACTGCTAAGCTTAAACCTGAATTCGATCGTCGCAATGTAAAAGCCATAGCGCTTTCTGTGGATTCACCTGAACAACATGTGGAATGGATTAAAGATATTGAGCAAACACAGCAAACAGTGGTGGGTTTTCCGATTATTGCGGATCAGGATAAAACGGTATCCAGTATTTTCGACATGATTCATCCCAATCAGTCGCAAACCCTCACAGTTCGTTCATTGTTCATTATTGACCCGAAAAAGATAGTACGTCTAATCATTACCTATCCAATGAGCACTGGAAGAAACTTTGATGAGGTGTTGCGTGTTATTGATGCCCTACAGCTAACAGATGGATATACCGTGGCTACCCCTGGAAATTGGAAAGATGGCGATGATGTTATTATTCCGTTGTCTGTTAAGGATCCTGAGGAATTGAAGCGCAAATATCCAAAAGGCTTTAAAGAAGTCAAACCCTATCTGAGAGTCACCCCTCAGCCAAATAAATAAGCCATCAATAAAAAAGCCCTGAATCTTCAGGGCTTTTAAGGAATACGTAAAAAATTAGTTATTTTTTTGTCCACTTCGCTGTATCAAATATGATGATAAGAAATGCTAAACCAGCAATACTTATAATCTCATAAAGTGCCATGCTATCTGTATCAGGTATCATCTGCGTTCTCTCCAAATATTATCGTTGTCACTGAAGTTAAACAAAAACTCATTAAAATGACTTTTTTCTCCATACAGTAATCTATCATATTTCGATTAATTGGTGGCAATTTCATATTTTTTTACATTTTGCCCTTGAATTAGTTCGGATCGGTACTATCTTAGAGGTAGCAATTTTTTTAGTATTTTATAAATAAGGGAATTAGAACGATGAAATTACTCACACCAGTTCAATTGGGCTCGTTAAAACTCAGTAACCGCGTAGTTATGGCTCCGCTCACGAGAATGCGCTCAGCCGCAGGGGATGTGCCGGGACAATTGGCAGCAGAATATTACGCACAACGGGCAAGTGCTGGCTTAATCATTACCGAGGCGACGCAAATATGTCCGTTGGGTAAAGGGTATCCTGGTACACCTGGGATTTACAGTGAAGAGCAAATTCAAGGATGGCAGAAGGTCACTTCAGCCATTCATTCAAAAGGCGGAAAAGTGGTTATGCAATTGTGGCATGTAGGACGAATTTCACATACCTCACATCATCCTGAACAAGGACTCCCCATTGCTCCTTCAGCCATTGCCCCCAGTGGTCAAGTCTTTACTGCGCAATGGGGACAAGAGCCCTATGAAACACCTCGTGAAATGACTAAGGAAGATATTCATCAATTAATCAATGAATATAAGGTGGCTGCCGAGAACGCGAAACGGGCAGGTTTTGATGGAGTAGAGGTTCATGCAGCCAATGGATACTTACTGGATCAGTTTTTACAAAATGGCACAAACCATAGAACCGATGAATACGGTGGTTCAATTGAAAACCGTTGTCGACTATTAATGCAAGTTTTAGAGCAAGTCATTGCGATCTGGGGAAGTGATCGAGTAGGGGTGAGATTATCGCCCTACGGCAGTTTTAATGACATGTCAGATAGCGATCCAATTAGTTTATTTAACGGTGTAATTGATCGACTTAATTCCCTACATTTGGCTTATCTACACCTGATAGAGCCACGCTCAACCATGGCTGGCGGGAGTGATCAAGTTGCTCAAGATATGCCAAGTACGGCCACGCTATTTAGTGAACGCTTTGAGGGTCAGGTTTTGATGGCGGGTGGATACAATCGAGATAATGCTGAAGAAGCGATTAACTCAGGTCATGCAGATGCCGTGGCCTTTGGCCGTATTTATATTGCGAACCCAGATTTGGTTGAGCGATTTGCAGCGAATGCTCCGCTTAATACTTATGATCGTTCTACGTTCTACGGTGGTAATGAAAAAGGTTATACCGATTACCCAAGCTTGAACTAATCGGTTACTCAGGGTGACGAGGTGACTTGTGACCCTGAGGTTGCCATTCACTGACATGTTGAATAAGGTTGTGTTGGCCAATTTTTTCAGTAATACCCGATTGGAGGAGTTGAGCCATTACCGAGGTGTTGGCGCCGCACAAGACAAGCTGAGTTTGATGGCGCTCACATTTATCGGCTAAATTAAATAAGGTTTTAATGCCTGTTGCATCAATAAGTGGTACCTTCCCTAATCTTAAAATGAGCGCATCCGCATGGACGTGTGCGCTTTCAAGAGAATGCTCAAGGCGTGCAGCAACGCCAAAAAAGAAAGGCCCTTCAAGCGCGTAAATGACGGTATTTTTTGGGAGCTCGGCACTTTCTTCAGTCATTTCTGCATGAATACTTTCAGGTGTGATGGATTCAATGGCCACACTGTCAGACATTTTTTTCATAAAGAGTAGTGCGGCCAAAACCACGCCGATATTGACGGCGATAACCAAATCCACAAAAACAGTTAAAAAACAGGTGGTGAGTAGGATAAACCGGTCAGATAACGGGGAGAAACGTAACATGTAAGTGAAGGTTTTTATTTCACTCATATTGTAAGCAACGACAAACAAGATCGCTGCCAGAGCGCACAGTGGGATATGGGAGGCGAGGGGTGCTAAGGCAACAATAATCGCTACTAAAGATAGAGAATGAACGATTCCTGCCAGCGGTGAGTTGCCACCATTTTTAATATTTGTAGCAGTTCGAGCTATAGCTCCAGTTGCAGCAAAGCCTCCGAATAATGGACTCACTACATTGGCAATTCCTTGGCCAATAAGCTCCTGGTTTGAGTCATGATGGTTATTTGACATACTATCGGCAACCACAGCGGACAACAAGGATTCAATAGCACCTAGTAAAGCTATGGTAAAAGCAGGGCCTATTAGACGAAGAATTTCGTTATAGGACAAGGGCAGTAGATTAAAACTGGGTAAGCTTTGTGGGATACCCCCGAATGTACTGCCAATGGTTGCCACTTGGTCAAGGTGCAGAGCCCATTGAAGTGTGGTGGCAAAGACCATGGCAACAAAAGGAGCTGGAATTTTTTTAAATAGGCGTGGAGACAAAACAAGTATGGCTAACGTACTACAAGACAATAAGGTGGTTTCTAAGCTTATTTCTGGGAGCGCGTGAACAATCGCCAGTAGTTTTTGATGAAACAGGTCAGCATTGGCTACGTGCTGTAGCCCTAAAAAATATTTCCATTGCCCAACAAAAATAATAATAGCAATGCCTGATGTAAATCCTGTGATAACTGGATCAGGAATATACTTAATTACTCCACCGAGTTTGGCGGCCCCCATGGCAATTAGAATAAAACCCGCCATTAAGGTGGCTATTTGTAATCCCCCAAAACCATATTTTGCGGTAATGCCTGAGAGAATGGCAATAAAAGCTCCTGTGGGACCGGCAATTTGTAAGCGGCTTCCTCCAACCAGGGAGACAATCAGACCGGCCACAATAGAGGTATATAAGCCTTGTTCAGGTTTTGCCCCAGAAGCGATGGCAAATGCCATGGCTAGAGGTAGAGCAACAATACCCACAACGACACCGGAGGCAATATTGTTTAGCCAATATTGTTTTTGGAACAAGCCAGCACGATAAGCATCCAAAAAAGCAATCATAAGTAAAAAATATATTAAGAAATGTATTAAAAATGTTAATATTAAACTTATTTATTATTATGTTTAATTAATAAGTGACCTAACCATGACACGTATTGCTAAAACTTCTACAACTTACTTAAAATTTATTAATTTGGTGAATTCATTGAAGGATTTACCTACATTTCCTAGTTTAGATGCCTTGGAAACCAGGTTAATAAACGTTTTAGCTACCGCATGGCAACAGGGTACAAAAGTAAGCATATTAGATGCCATTAATATGATTCCTGATATATCCTATTCTACAGTGCATGGAAGAATCAAGGATTTAAAAGACAAAGGCATGATTGATGTTGAAATCGATGCACACGATAAACGAATAAAATATGT
The DNA here is from genome assembly GCA_018971415.1 of Betaproteobacteria bacterium. Lineage (GTDB taxonomy): Bacteria > Pseudomonadota > Gammaproteobacteria > Burkholderiales > Ferrovaceae > PN-J185. The sequence goes on along the minus strand of JAGXAW010000011.1, from coordinate 14,060 downwards.
AGTACCTACAAAAAAGACCAATTATTATTTTGAAAAAATGGGAGAGTGCCTCATCAAAGCTCAGCGATGAGGATGTTGATAATAATGCATTAAATGTTGGTTGCCCTTTCTATGTGGGGGTAGCCATAGTTGCGGTTTCTTGGTACTGCCTTTTCAAACTCAATCAATGGTTGTTTCACCGTGAAATCGTCTCAGCATTTGCAAGTTGGATTTTCTTACCTCAGATCTTACGGCTCATTGCCATCTTACTCTGTGGTTGGCGAGGTGCGGTAGGGCTTTTTTTAGGGGCTTTACTGACCGGAGACTATTCAACTGAAGAAAGTCTTATTAGAAGTATTATTCTAGCCTGTATGTCTTCGATTGGGGCTTATCTTGCTGTCTATTGCTTCAGATGGATAAATCAATTACCTGATTCCTTAAATGGTCTTAAAGGACGACATTTATGGCAACTCGCCTTATTAGGTGCGACTTTTAACGCGATCCCAACCAATATTTATTTGTTTCTCAGTAATGCCGTTGCCAGTTGGTGGGAAAGCTTACTACCCATGATAACTGGGGACTGGTTAGGTAGTGCAGTGATGCTGTACTTTTTACGTTTTGTGCAAAAGATGTGGGATACTCACTGGGTTAAAAAAATTACTCAGTGATGACCAATCTTGTGCTGAATTTCTCTGGCAACCTCTAAAGCGCCTTCAATGCCAGATTTAACATGCTCGGGAAGGTCGGGATCTCCAACTAACTGCCCAAGGGTTTCAATAACACTGTAAACTAGCCCTCTTAAGGCGCCAGTGACGTGATCATGCCTCTCAGTTTCTGATTTAAGGTGTGCTACGGCATCAATTAACAACTGGGCTTGTTCTTCTTTAGGAAATTTTGTCATGGTCAACCTTATCTATTCAATGTTTAGAAAAAAGCCCAAATTGTGGCTTAGCTACTCCTAATATAAACCAAGAGTACCTCCGGGGAAACCACCGCTATCGAGATAGTAGTGAGAACCTACCTTTTGGATGTTTAATATGGTTTGTTTACCATCTATTCCTGGGTCAGATACTTTTTTAATATGCCTAAAAGTAGGTTCTTTACCGTTTATCAAGGCCTCTTCCAAAACCCGTCCGCTATTTTGTTCTTCAGAGGAATGATCAGAGAGTCCTAATAAAAAACGTAATGTTAATCCCATATCCACATTACTGGAGGGGATTCGATCCGTATAAGCGTTTTTAAAGTCAGGACCCATGGCAGCCATAAAAGGGTAAGTGTCTGCTCTATTAAAGTTCCCATGCATACCCTGTCCCTGTTGAAGAGGTGTATCGGCAATTTCAACACTACATGTAATGGGTTGACGACAAGCACTGTAGGAGCTTTTGAAATTTACTACGATAGCAGGCATTGGTGTATGGGCATTGCCTGTAAGACCAATATCACTTAAGGACAAAGTACCAGGATAGCGACCTAGTTTTTCATTTACAAAAATACCACTGACATAATCTTCGTGAAATAACTGATTAATGATTTTTTCTACATACTCTTTTTTGCTATTACCATGAAAGTAAATTAAATCAGAGCCGCCGTTTGCCACAACGGTAGCCACGGGATGAGCACTGTCTTGACCAATTAAACCGTTCCCCGATAAAGGATGTTCGTTAACACCAATCAGATGATCGGGTTGATTGGCATCAAATAAAGGAAGATTTAAAGCATGACTTAAATCAATAGCCAGAAATCCAGGAGGCAATAAATGTGCGGGGACATCTTGATATTGCTGATTGATGCTGTCACTGGTTTTACTTTCCTTCCATATGGTTGAGAAACCATGATCAGCAGCCACCACAATGTTTGTGTTTTTCTCTAAACCTAAACTGGTTAATGTCTGCATTAATTGATTAAGATTATTATCAGCATTTTTTATAGCAGACAATGAAGTGGGACCGTTGATGCCTGGAATAACTTGCTGCAGGCTATCCCCTTGGTTATGTTGCGTTCCGTCAGGATCGCGTGACCAGTAAACGAGCACAAAAGGCTTATTCTGGCTTTTAAGATATGGCAAAACGACTTTGGTGGTCACATCAATAAAATACTGCTGTTGTTCAAGGTTGTTAACTAAAGTTCCTGGTGTAGTCGCATTTCCTGCTTGACCATTGTTACCTCGAGAAGGGGGCGTTTGTGGTAATTGGTTTTGTTTAATGAGATCAAGCAAAGACGGACTCAGTACGCTACTGTTTCGTCCAGTCATATCATCAATCAGTATAGGGAACTCTCCTTGGCTCGCTTGCAGATGAAACAGTTTGGTTGGTCCCAGTTTCCCTATTACAGCAGTATTAAAACCATGAATTTGGGCCTCATCAAGCAGTGCTGAAAAGGGGATGAGATGTCCATCATATTGATTTTCAAGCTCATCAATAATGTCATCATTTTCCAAAAAGGGGGTGGTACTGTCTTTGGCGTGATGCACCTCATTTTGAGTATAAATGGTGTTACTAAAAATTCCCGTATCTCCTAGAGGGCGTCCCGTGGAAAACACAGACGCATTGGGCATGGTTAGAGTGGGATAGGCTGAATGGTTATTCTTAAAATACACCCCGTTTTGTTTGATTTGATTCATGGTGGGGGCATTAAGAGCATTAACCATCAAGGATCTCAAGCCGTCAGGAACAAATAAAATCAAGTTGTGAGGTTCTGCCGCATCGGCAATATTGTAAGACAATAACAAAAGCCAAATTAAATAACGCATTTTTAATCCTAAACAAATGAGCAAAGCGTATTAACAATAAAGGGTTTTGATGACATTTTAAAGACAGATTACTTGCGGTAGGGATGAAACCACTTTAATCCCTCTGTCGTACTGGTTTTGGGTGCATATTCGCAACCAATATGTCCTTGATAATTGTAGTGATCAAGAAGATCAAATAGGTAAGGATAATAGACTTCACCGCTATCAGGCTCGTTACGTTGTGGTACACCAGCAATTTGAACGTGACCCAATAGGCCAAGATCTAGAGCGTTTTCAATGTGTTTTGTAAGAGCCCCTTCAGTGAGTTGACAATGAAAAAGATCAAGCTGTAGTTTAAGTTTATCCGTTTTAAATTGCTTGATGATCGATATGGCTTGTTGTTGATGAGTCAGATAGTAATTTGCTATTGCATGATGGCTAATTGGCTCAATTAACAGTGTGATAGGGTAAGTAGAAACCGTATCTAAAGCCCATTCAAGATTGGCCATAAAGGTTTGTTCTGCTAAGCGACGGTCGTCGGTTGCCTTTAACACACCTGCCATGACATGAATAAAAGGGCATTTGAGCGCTAAAGCAGTTGGCAGCGCTTGAGTACTAAAGAGTTCTCTGAAGGTGGTCATGTGTTGGGGATAAATCGCCAGACCGCGATCACCCTGTTGCCAATCACCGGCAGGCGCATTAATGAGCACCATATCCAGTTTATTGAATAGTAACTGGCTTAGAATTAAAGTTTTATCAACATCGTAGGGAAAAAGACACTCTACAGCATCAAATCCATCTGTTTTTGCTTGATGAAATCGTTCGATAAAAGGGAGTTCTTGATATAGCCAAGATAAATTAGCGCTAAAGCGTGGCATTAGGCAAGAATCCCGCCGCTAATAATCACAATGGCACGAATCACCAACAACGCCTTAGCTTGTCCTCGGTGAGTTTGACGAGCTTCTTCTTTTCCGCTCAGGATTTTACGTGCGCTTTGAACTTGCACAAATTCTAATGCGTAGAGTGCTACCAATAGACCAAGATGCATCCAAATACCAAAAGAGGTGATATCGCCCTCCTCAATAAGCCGATGCCACCAGTTGCGGTGAGTCACTAAATAAACGGGCATCAGTACATCAAAGAAAATACAAGTGACCATCACAGGTATATGAAACCAGCGATAAGTGGGGTATTTAAAAGCAGCAATCATTAACAAATAAGTAATGACTGCTGCTATGAAGGGTGCTTTGGTCAAAAGGTTACAGGAAGTATATTAATTGCATTTACTGTCCCCACAATTAAGGCAGGTGAGACAGTTGTCCATAACAATAACAGCTTTGGTAGAGCATTTAGCACAAAGTTGCGCTCCTTCAGGAAAGCCAGAGCCCTGATCTGAATGACCTTTATTTAGTTTTTCTGTGTACTCTTGACGCTTGGCCTCGATGAACGCTTTTTGGTGGGCCTCGGGTTCATTTCTTTTCAGCATGCCAATTTCATGTAAGTGCTCCTTAAGCACCTCGCCAATTTCAGCGACCAAACTGGGAATATATTTTCCGCCTTTCTTAAAATAGCCCCCTTTGGGATCAAAGACGCTTTGAAGCTCTTCAACCAGAAAGGTGATGTCTCCACCCTTACGAAAGACGGCTGACATGACTCGTGTGAGGGCAACTATCCACTGAAAGTGCTCCATATTTTTGGAGTTAATGAATATTTCAAAAGGACGACGATGTTCTTGCGCCGTCCCTTCATTCATAATCACATCGTTAATAGTGATGTACAAAGCATGCTCACTGGCCGGGGTTTTAATTTTGTAGGTATTCCCAATCAGTTTGTCAGGTCTTGATAAAGGCTCGCCAAACAAATGGATTTCAGCCGTTTTAGGTGTGCTTTCCTGCTGTTCCTGTTCGGTTACTACAGTGTAACCAGTGATTTTTTTATTAATTGTTATTGCCATTTCAATTCTCCAAAAAGGCGTGATTAAAACTTACCGTAGTAGCCTTCTTTAAGGGCATCGTATAAATTTGCTGCGGTATGCGTCTCGCCGTCATATTCAATTTCTTCGTTACCTTTGACTTCCACGATTGACCCATCATCAAGTGTAAATCGGTAGGTGGTGTTTTCAAGATCTTTTTCAGTGACAAGAACACCTTGGAAAGCCTCTGGATTAAAGCGGAATGTGGTACATCCTTTGAGACCTTTTTCATAGGCGTAAAAGTAAATATTCTTAAAATCCTCATAGGGATAGTCAGTAGGCACATTAATGGTTTTTGATATAGAACTGTCAATCCATTTTTGTGCTGCTGCCTGAATGTCCACATGGGCTTTTGCGGGGATATTTGATGAATCAACAAAATAATCTGGTAGTTTCGCCTCTTGCGTTTCAGCAAAAGGGACGGCTTGAGGATTGACAAATTCTCGATAAGCCAATAACTCATAAGAAAACACGTCCACTTTCTCTTTAGATTTTTTCCCTTCACGAATCACATTACGGCTGTAGTGATGGGCGAAAGAGGGCTCAATCCCGTTGCTGGCGTTGTTGCCCAGTGACAGTGAGATGGTTCCAGTTGGAGCGATTGAGGTATGGTGAGTAAAGCGAACTCCTTTGGTAGCAATTTCATTTTGTAATTCTTGGGAAAATTGTTGCATATAGCGACTGTATTTTCCAAGCAGTACTTTACCAGGTATTTTATCGCCCACTTTAATCCCATCTTGGGCCATTTCAGGACGTTTACTTAGCATCTCTGAGGTGATTTCGAACAATTCCTCGACGATAGGTGCAGGCCCTTTTTCCTCTGCTAGCTCTATGCCAACTCGCCATCCTTCCTCGGCCATCACGCGAGTCACTTCGTCGGTGAAAGAAATGGAGTCATCACTACCATAAGTCATTTTAAGTAAAGTTAGCGTCGACCCCAGACCTAGATAGCCCATACCATGGCGGCGTTTACGAATAATTTCTTGTTGCTGTTGTGGAAGTGGTAGGCCATTTACATCAACCACATTATCTAACATACGCGTGAAAATGCGAATCACTTCACGGTACTCTTCCCAGTCAAAAAAGGCTTGATCTGTAAAGGGCTTTTTCACGAATTTGGTTAGGTTAACTGAACCCAGCAAACAAGCGCCGTAAGGGGGAAGAGGCTGTTCGCCGCAAGGATTGGTCGCGCGGATATTTTCACACCACCAATTGTTGTTCATTTCATTCACCCGATCAATCAATATGAATCCAGGTTCAGCATAATCGTAGGTTGAGGACATAATAATGTCCCAAAGTCTTTTGGCTTTGATGGTTTTATAAATACGGCAAGCAACTTTACCATCATCGCGGGTAACATATTTATTTTGGACAGGCCACTCGCGCCAAATAATATCGGCAGACATGGAAATGTTTATATTGTCCACATTGGCTTCGCTGGCGGTGATGGGGAAGGCCAGTTGCCAATCACGGTCTTCTTTTACGGCTTCCATGAATTCTTTTGTAATGAGGCAGGACAGATTGAATTGTCTTAAGCGTCCGGCTTCACGTTTGGCTTTAATAAAGTCAATCACATCTGGGTGAGAAATATCAAAAGTTGCCATCTGCGCACCGCGTCGTCCACCTGCTGAGGACACGGTAAAACACATTTTGTCGTAGATATCCATAAAAGACAGTGGACCAGAGGTGTAGGCCCCAGCACCCGCCACGAAAGCACCTTTAGGGCGCAGTGTTGAAAATTCATAACCAATGCCGCAACCGGCTTTAAGGGTAAGCCCTGCCTCATGCACTTTTTCTAAAATGCCATTCATGCTGTCTTCAACAATGCCTGAAACAGTACAATTAATTGTGCTGGTAGCAGGTTTATGCTCTTGAGCTCCAGCGTTTGAGGTAATTCGCCCTGCTGGAACTGCGCCCCGTCGCAAGGCCCAAAGAAACTTATCAAACCAATAAGCGCGTTTTTCGGGGGTGGACTCAGTATCGGCAAGCGCTTTTGCCACACGAATAAACGTATCATCAATGGTCTCGTCAACGGGTTGTCCGTGTTTGTTTTTTAGACGATATTTTTTATCCCAAATATCCATTGATACAGGTTGTAGTGGTACATCATCCTGTTGTTTAGAGTCGTTTAGTTTTACGGCGGTCAGCATGGTTTTCCTTGATTTTTATACGTTTTTGAAGAAAATGTTACAAACCACAATATCTTGTGGTTTTTGTGTGAAGTTAACCCTTTTTATTGTGGTCGTCAACTGTCTATATTTTACCGGGCTTAGCGGCTATGGTGTTTTGTGTAAAACATTACAAAATGGTGTTTTTTGACACAGCATAGGCCATCATTCTGGTATACCAAGAGCGCGGTAAGCGTCTTAAGAAGTGGAGAAATAAAGTGAAGCGTTGAGGGAAGTGTATTTCAAATTGTCCTTTTTCTAAACCTTTAATAATTGCGTGAGCGGCCTGATCAGGTGTCATTAAAGCTGGCATTGGGAAGCGATTCTTTGAGGTCATGGGGGTAGCAACAAATCCTGGGCAGATAATATGAATCCCTATATTGTGACTATGGAGCTCGCTGTAAAGACCTTCCGCAAGATTATTTAGTGCTGCTTTGGTAGGGGCATAGGCCAGTGCGTTTGGTAAGCCGCTATACCCAGCAACACTACTAATCAAAGCGATTGCCCCTGATCGTCTTTTAACAAACGCAGGAATTACGTGGCTTAGCACGCTGTAGTAGCCTGTTAGGTTCGTATTTATTGTTTTTTTGATGAGGGGCATCTGTTGTGGGTTGAACTCAACCGCGCTTAATGCGTCATATACACCTGATGAGAGAATGACCAGATGAATTTGTTCATACTGTTGAATAATCGCTTGGTAGGTACTGCCAATGTCGTCCTCACTGTTAATGTCGCAGGGAAGAATGTGGGGGGCATGGCTTGATAAAGTTTGACACTGTCTAGCCACATGCTCGAGTTTTTCTTGAGAACGAGCAGAAAGGACTAAGCGAGCGCCTTGTGTTGCGAGTAAGCTTGCCAGGGATGCTCCAATGCCGCTCGAGGCACCGACAATCCAAATTACCTTGTTTTTCCATGAGTGAATGGGTGGGTTTGAAGAAAAAAACATGAAAAACCTCAATTTAACAATTATTTGGTGACTATTTTCTAATCTTTTTGTTAGAATTCACTAACTTATTTATTACTAATAACAACAATTAGCACATAACTATGACAATACATCAAATTACTGATTCCCCAAATGTGGCAGTTCCCGTTGTCTCTCCTGATGCTCCTTTTCCAGGTAGAAGAACTGTGCGCAGTTGGCTAATTCCACTAAGCAGTAAAGAAACATTGCAGCCCTTATTGCTATTGACATTTGACACCGCCTTGTTCATTGCCTTAATTGGCTTAACAGTATGGCTGTCATGGTGGCCCTTAAAACTGGTTTTTGGTTTGATGGCCGGTTTTGTGATTGGTCGTTTGTTTATCTTGGGACACGATGCGTGTCACCAAAGTTTAACGCCAAGTCGTAATTTAAACAAAACAATTGGTCGTTTTGCATTTTTATTCTCCTTAACACCTTATAGTTTGTGGGACGTGGGGCACAATGTGGTTCATCACGGACAGACCAATTTAAAAGGATTTGATTTTGTGTGGGCGCCTTACTCTGTTGAGGAATTTAAAGCTCTCTCTCCCGTTCGTCGTGCTTTAGAAAAAATATACCGTAATGGTTGGGCCCCAGGTTTATATTATTTTATTGAAATGTGGTGGAACAGAATGTATTTCCCATCTAAAGCTTATATGGGTGCCAAACGCCCTGCCTTTATGTGGGACGGGGTTTTGGTTACTGTATTTGCTTTTATATGGAATGCTTTATTAATCGTTGCCGCTGTAAAATCCAATCAGTCTGTATTACTCACCATAACAATGGGTTTTGCTGTTCCGTTTGCTTTCTGGAACTTTATGATTGGCTTTGTAGTGTACGCCCATCATACGCACACTTCCGTTGCCTGGTATGACAACAAATCTGAGTGGACTGCAGCGCAACCTTACGTATCCACCACGGTACATTTAATATTTCGTTTTAAATTCGGCGCGTTAATGCACCATATCATGGAGCATACTGCACATCACTTAGATAGCAGTATCCCATTATATAGACTCAAAGATGCGCAACAATTTTTAGAAACTCATTTGCCAGGTAGGATCATTGTTCAACCCTTTAGCTGGAAATGGTATTTTGAAACTGCTCGCCTATGTAAGCTGTATGATTTTAAAAATAAATGTTGGCTAGATTTTTCAGGTAAACCTACAAGTGCTTCCCTTGCACAAGCTGCTTAATGAGTTTAGAGCCTAAGCCATCCTTAGGAGAAGCAGTAAAATATTGGCATCGGCTGGGTTGGGTGAGTTTTGGTGGTCCAGTTGCACAAGTTGCCATGATGCACGAAGACCTGGTTGTTGAAAGAGGGTGGATTACTGAAGAGCAATATCGACGTGCATTAACTCTTTGTACTCTACTACCAGGTCCAGAAGCGCAACAGCTTGCAACATATCTTGGTTGGGTGCTTAACGGGGTAGTAGGCGGACTTTGTGCAGGTTCGCTTTTTATTCTTCCATCTATCGCAATACTCTTATCCCTTGCTTTTTTGTTTGTTCATTTTGGACAACTTCATTTTGTTGATGCGTTTTTATTTGGTTTAAAGCCAGCGGTATTTGCTTTTATTGCTTTTGCGACTTTCAAATTAGCAAAAAAAAATCTTCTACAAGATAGACAGTTGTGGATAGCCATTGCAGCTTTTTTTATGGCCTTACTGCACTTCTCTTTTGTCATCATATTCTTGGGCTCCCTTGCTGCTGGACTCTATTGGTCTCGCCAGGAGGGGGACATTCAGTCACTAAGCGGCAATCTAAGAAATCGTTTCACAATAAATGATTTACGTTACAGTGCAATCGTCATAGTCGTGGTTTTGATGAGTTGGTTGTTACCTATCGCCTTACTTAACCTCTTTTCTTTTCAAGCGCAGTGGTTTCGTCAACTGACTTTATTTTTTACCGGCGCAGCGGTCTTTTCCTTTGGCGGCGCCTATACCGTATTACCCTATGTTTGGTCTGGTGTAACGCTCAACCATTGGATGACCAATAGTGAAATGATGAGCGCGTTAGCTCTCGGTGAAACGACCCCTGGTCCGTTAATCATGATAGTCGCCTTTGTCGGTTTTGTGGCTACTTGGAATCAAGTGCACACGGTGGACATTGATCATGGTTGGTTTGCTTTAATAGGTGGCATGATTGCCGTTTGGTACACTTTTTTACCTAGTTTTTTAGGCGTTTTCTTGGGCGCCCCATTGGTAGAACGATTAGGGGCTTTACCGGATTTTAAAAAGATTTTTTCCGCTTTATTTTCGGCCGTAGTGGGTATGATGTCTTTACTTGTTTTACGCACACTAGGCAGCATGTTGCACGCAGGTCATTGGCAAGTGAATGCGTTACAATTATTATTAGGTACTTTAACTTTTGTTGTATTGTGGAAAAAACCTCAAGTTCCGGCTTGGCTGTTGGTGGTTTTATGTGGTCTTGTTGGAATGATCATAGGTTAAATGATAAGTCAGACATAGGGAGTGTCTTCTCATGCACCAAATTGTGATTGTAGGTGGCGGTGCTGGCGGCCTTGAGTTGGCAACGCGTCTTGGTGACACACTCGGCAAAAAGGGTGTGGCAGAGATTACCCTAATTGAAAAGTCACGAACTCATTTTTGGAAACCCCATTTGCACGAGCTTGCTGCGGGGAGTGTTGACTTAGATATACACGAATTAGATTATTTAGCTCAATCCTATTGGCACGGATTTCGTTATCGTATAGGTGAGATGACTGGCCTTGATCGTACTAAACAGCTTGTTCATGTGGCTCCTTATTGGGATGATGAGGGTAACCAAGTTACTGAAGCCAGAAGTGTCTATTACGACACTTTGATTATTGCGGTAGGTAGCCAGACTAACGATTTTGGTACACCTGGTGTGAGTCAATATGCCGTTGCTTTGGAGAGTACCGCAGAAGCTGATCGTTTTCATCGACGTCTGGTTAACGCATTTTTAAGAGCTCACGCACAAAGCACCCCACTTCGTCCGGAACAATTACAAGTTGTGATTGTAGGGGCTGGCGCAACCGGTGTTGAGCTGGCTGCCGAGCTTCATAATGCAACTCGAGATTTAGTTGCCTATAACTTAGACCGTATTGAACCCGATAAACATATTCATATCCATTTGGTAGAGGCTTCCAGTCGCATACTGCCTGCTCTTCCAATACGTATCTCTGATGCTGCGCAAAAAATGTTAACGCAGTTAAACATACAGGTTCACACTGGAGCGGCTGTGGCTGAAGTGATGGAGAATGCGGTTCGGCTTAATAATGGCACAGTCATACCAGGAGAGCTGGTTGTCTGGGCCGCAGGAGTGAAAGCGCCGCAATTCTTAACTCAGCTTGGGCTGGAGGTGAATACGATCAATCAGCTCGTTGTGAAAGACACGCTTCAAAGCACGCTAGACCCTAAAATCTTTGCCATTGGTGATTGTGCTGCCTGCCGTTGGCAAGCTCATTCCGGTAAAAATGTTCCTCCTCGAGCTCAAGCTGCACACCAACAATCCAATCATTTGATTAAAGAGTTGCCAAAATGGATCAGGGGAGAACCCTTACGTGCTTTTCATTATCGTGACTTTGGTTCTTTAGTTTCCTTGGGTGAGTACACCACAGTAGGACATTTAATGGGTAATTTTGCTGGTGGCAACCTGTGGGTTGAAGGTTTATTTGCCCGCTATATGTATATTTCATTATATAAATTACATGAAATGGCTTTACATGGCTTTTGGAAAATGGCACTGACTACCTTATCGCGCTTTATTAGTCGCAGAACGGTACCTCATGTTAAGTTACATTAAACCCAGTCCATGCAATTATTTTGGGTTTGTGTCATAGTATCCTTAAGTAAGTTTTCCCGTATTCGTTCAAAAAATTAAATAATTAAGGAGGAGGGACATCATGGCTGCAACCCCAGAACAAATGCTTAAGGTTCAACAGGAGAATCTTGAAAGACTATTAAGTTTATCCAAGGTCTTGCTTGATAGTACGGAAAAGGTTTCTCATGCAAGCCTTGGAGCAGTAAAACAGCATATTGAGTCGTTACATGAACAAGCTACCCGTTTGGCTAATGCTAAAACCCCACAGGAGTGGTATCAAATTCAAATGGATTATTTGAAGCCCAGTGGTAATAACGCTCAAGAGCACGTCACAAAAACCTATGAAATATCCAAGGAGACTGCTCAAGAGGTAGCCACTATTATTCAAAATCAGGTAGAGGATTTTAATAAGAAGGTGAGTGAAGCGTTCAGTGAAACTTTAAAAAGTATGCCTCAGGGCTCTGAGCCCATGACCGCAGCCTTTAATTCTTTAATGGCAGCTGGCAACAATGCTTACGCTTCTGCTCAAAAAGCCTTTAAACAAGTGGTTGAGCTGGCTGAAAATAACGCCAAAAATCTCAGCCAGATGAATAAACTTTAAGAGTGGCTTTTTTTAGAGGCTATTGGGGCCCCTGAGTTTTTCCACGCCCCAAAGCCTCCTTTGAGATGTTTTACATTCTTTAAACCCATTTCAATCAGTGTTTTAGTGGTTAGCGCACTTCTCCAACCCGAGGCGCAATATAAAATAAAGTGTTTTTTCTCTTGAAAAACACTTTTATGGTAGGGTGAATCTGGGTCTACCCAGAATTCAATTAGACCCCTTGGAGCGTGGAAAGCATCAGGAATCATTCCGTCTCTTAGTATCTCTGCCGTTTCTCTTAAATCAACTATTAGCGTATCCGTATCGCTTTGCATGGCTTTGAGTTGTTCTACATCACAGCTTTCAATTAGTGCATTGGCTTCTTCAAGTAATGCAAGGTACCCTTTCTTCATTTCATCCTCCATTAAAATAAAAAAGCGACGTAAAGACGTCGCTTTTTTACAGTTGCATTCAGAAAAACTTTTTCAAGTGATTCTTTTTATCAACTTCACTAAGAATGGTTATCCTCAGTATTATTTAGCTTCTGTTTTTTCAGCTTTTTTAGCTTTATGGGCTTTTTTAGCTTTGTGAGCTTTTTTCATTTCTTTTTTGGATTCTTTTTTCATGTCTTTGTCAGCAGGAGCAGCAGCAGCGGCGGCAGGTGCAGCAGCAGGAGCAGCAGCAGGAGCGTCAGCAGCCATTGCGGTTACAGAAAAAGCAGCCAATAAAGCAGCGATTAGTGCAGAACGAATCATGGTAATTTCCTTTATTTAATTAATACACTAGTGATTAAATCCCTTTCGGGTACCTAATTTTACAGACAAAAACTGTAATAATGCAAACCTAAAAACGTTTTAAGTCACCCAAGGTTGACACAGATCTCACAATTTAGATTAATCCATTAGCCATGTAGTCGGCTTGATTGAGGAACTCCCGCCATTAAGTAATCCATTTGGTCAGCCAAGATGCGTCGATTTCTTAGAATAAAGTGTTCGTAGCGATTGGGTACATAGGGTATATATAAAAGAACCATATGTGCCTCTTCGGGCGTTTTATTGGATTTTTTAGTATTGCAATGGCGGCAAGCGGTGACCACATTGGTCCAGCTATTTTTGCCACCTCGGGAAACGGGAAGAATGTGGTCACGGGAGAGATGTTTGGGCAGATAATGATCGCCACAATAGGCGCAAGTATATCTGTCTCGATTAAATAGTAAGTTGTTAGTTAAACCTGGTTGTTGCCCAATTAACTTGGCGCCATGATTGCTGCCTTTTATGGCAATAATCGATTTGGTCTCTATTTCTGATCGTCTGCCTTGATGGTCCCATCCGCCATGAAACACAGCCAACGGATTACCCAAAGACCAAGCCACCATATTTTTAGCGTGATAAGTGATGGCTTCTTCTAATTCTACCCAAGCTTGAGGTAAGCCTGACATGTCAACGGTTAATACATAAGGTTGCATTTGAATTGTTATCCTATCTAACCCTTATTAATGACTGTTTATATGTACTTGTTTTTGATTCTATATTAAAAAATTAAATTATGTAATTTTTTTGTTGTAATTCAAAGCAATAGAAGGTTTTAGTTGGTAAAAAAATAAAGAGTAAGAGGATTAATTTGAATTTTTTTACAATAAAGCATTGACCGTAACAATAGGCGATGTATAATAGCTGTCTTTGGTTGATGAGACGCATAAATGTCTTGTTAACACGTTCTTTAAAATTTAGATAAACCGATAGGTGTGGGTACTAGAGAGGAAATTAGTATTTACACTTAGATTTTCCGTTAGGTTATTTGAGTGGTTTTGTATAGTGATTGAACTGAAGAGTTTGATCCTGGCTCAGATTGAACGCTGGCGGC
>JAGXAW010000001.1 GCA_018971415.1 Betaproteobacteria bacterium | reverse complement strand
GAAATGGCGGAATTAATTTATAAGCAATATCTTGCATCACTATGAAATTAGATTTAACAAGAATAGGTGTATTTGTTACTAATAATAATTTTTTAAATTATATTCAAGCCTGTTTCGATTTTAACAATGATATTGTGGCAAGAACGTGAGCTCACCTAGCGGTCATTAATTAAGAACTATTTCTTTTTTACCTTGAGTGATAAGCTTGTAACCCTTAAACTAATAAGATATCACTTTATATTAAATTTATATGTCCACAAACTTTATTCGTCAAATTATTGAAGAAGACTTAAAGCACAATCAAACGTCTGGTCGTGTGGCTACCAGGTTTCCTCCAGAACCCAATGGTTATCTTCATATTGGTCATGCAAAATCCATCTGCTTAAATTTTGGTTTAGCACGAGATTTTGAAGGCCAGTGTCATTTGCGCTTTGATGACACCAATCCTACGAAAGAAGACACTGAGTATGTGGACTCCATAATTGATACAGTGCGTTGGCTTGGATTTGATTGGGGCCAACACATGTACTATGCCTCTGATTATTTTGAGCGTTGCTATACATTTGCTGAGTCTTTAATTGAGCGAGGATTGGCTTATGTGGACAGTCTCACTCCTGAGCAAATTAGAGAATACCGCGGTACTCTAACTTCTCCTGGTAAAGAGAGTCCTTACCGTGAGCGAAGTATCATTGACAATTTAACTCTGTTTCGTGACATGCGTGCTGGCAAGTATCAAGATGGCGAGCATGTACTGCGTTTGAAAATGGATATGGCCTCGCCCAATATGAATTTACGCGACCCCATCATTTATCGAATCAGGCATGTTGCCCATTGGCGTACGGGTAATGCATGGTGTATCTATCCTATGTATGACTACGCTCACGCCATCTCTGACGCGCTGGAAGCCATTACTCATTCTATTTGTACTTTAGAGTTTGAAGACCATAGACCGCTGTATGATTGGGTAGTGAAACATACCGAGGTTCCCTCGCAACCTCATCAATATGAGTTTTCTAGATTAAACATGACTTACACCATGATGAGTAAACGTAAGCTGTTAGATCTGGTTAATCAAGGTCATGTATCAGGCTGGAACGACCCACGTATGCCAACTCTTGTGGGACTAAGACGCCGTGGTTATACCCCAGCTTCCATTAAAACTTTTTGCGAAAGGATTGGTGTCTCAAAGGCCGACAGTTTGATTGATGTAACCGTCCTTGAGGATTGCTTAAGAGAGGATTTAAACGAACATGCACCAAGACGCGTTGCTGTATTAAATCCTGTCAAACTGATTATCGACAATTATCCTGAAGGACAAACTGAGTTGTGTCACGCCCCGAATCACCCACATCACCCTGAGTGGGGACAACGTGAACTCCTCTTTACGCGTGAACTGATGATTGAGCGAGATGACTTTATGGAAGAACCCAGCAAAGGCTTCTTTAGGCTCTATCCGGGAGCGCAGGTACGTTTGCGTTACGCCTATGTGGTTCGTTGTTCCTCCTTTGAAAAAGACCCACAAACGGGCGAGATTCTCACTATTCATGCTGAATACTTACCTGATACAAAGAGCGGTACAGCGGGCGCGGACGCGGTAAAAGTAAAAGGCAATATCCACTGGCTATCTAGTGCTGAGGCAGTTAAAGCGGAGATACGTTTATTTGACCGTCTATTTAAAGACCCTAATCCTGGGGCCTTGGATAACTACGAAGAGGCTTTAAATCCCCAATCGCTGGTTGTCCTGAATCAGGCGTTGGTGGAACCTGAGCTATTGAACGCCGCACCACGAGAAGCCTTTCAGTTTGAAAGAAACGGTTATTTTTGTATGGATGAGGTGGATGGTACAAAAGAAAGCCCGGTGTTTAACCGGGCCGTGACCTTGAGAGACTCTTGGAACAGTACTAAAGGGAAGTAACTGGATTTTTAACTTTGTCTCTTTCAATCAATGCATAAGCAGAGTGGTTATGAATCGATTCAAAGTTTTCTGATTCCACAATATAGTGGTCGATACGTGGTTCGAGATTGAGTTTATGGGCAATGTCACGAACCATGTCTTCCACAAATTTTGGGTTGTCATAGGCGCGCTCGGTGACCCATTTTTCATCTGGTCGTTTTAACAAACCAAATAACTCACAGGAAGCGGATTCTTCAGCCACACGAATCAACTCTTCAATCCACATAAAACGATTTAAGCGAGCAGTAATAGTCACGTGAGAGCGCTGATTGTGGGCGCCATACTCTGAGATTTCTTTTGAGCAAGGGCAAAGAGAGGTCACAGGGACTAATACCTTCATGGTGAAGGTAACTGCACCCTCATTAATTTCTCCAATAAAAGTCACGTCATAATCAATTAGAGATCTAACGCCAGAAACAGGAGCGGTTTTATTCACAAAGTAGGGGAATTGCATTTCGATGTGGCCAGCTTTGGCGTCAAGGCGTTCAACCATTTCTTGCAGCATGGCACCAAAGGAAGTCACGGAAATTTCTCTGCCTTCATGGTTTAAAATTTCCACAAAGCGAGACATGTGCGTTCCTTTAAAATGCTGTGGCAAGTGCACATACATGTTAAAAGAGGCAATGGTATTTTGCGCATCGCCCAGTTCCCGGTCTGATACTCTAATCGGATGGCGAATACCTTTAATTCCCACACGATCAATAGCAATTTGACGGGTATCTTCCGTGGATTGAATATCAGGAATAATATGATTATCAGGGGCGTTCATAGTGTCTCCATGTGAGCGTAGAGAACTAGGAGGGGTGTTTTCCACCTTAAGTTCCACTTCGCCTTAATTGTAGTGAGGATAGCCGGGTCTCAATTGCATGACGAAGCCCGTTCGCATCAAGCCCTACCTCTTGAAGAAGAAGTTTCGGATCACCTTGATCAATCCATTGATCGGGTAGCCCTAATTGAAGTAATGGCATGGTAAGTCCATGTTTTGCCAAGACTTCTGCTACTGCGCTTCCTGCACCCCCTTGAATCACGTTCTCTTCCACGCTAACAAGAAGTTGATGATTAAGCGCCATGTCCAGAATCAATTGCTCATCTAGTGGCTTGATAAAGCGCATATTTACAACTGTTGCATTAAGGTCTTGACCCGCTTCAAGTGCGGGACCCAATAATGACCCAAAGGCTAAAATCGCCACTTGTTTGCCCTGGCGACGAACCTCTGCACGGCCAATTTCAATTGCTTCCAATTTTTGGACAATGCTCACCCCAGGTCCGTTCCCTCTAGGATAGCGAACCGCTGCAGGTCCTTGCCATTGGTAAGCGGTGGTGAGCATTTGTCGACATTCATTCTCATCGGCAGGAGCCATGACCACCATGTTGGGTAAGCAGCGTAAGTAGGTTAAGTCAAAACTACCACAGTGGGTGGCTCCATCAGCGCCCACAAGGCCTGCCCGATCAATGGCAAACATGACCGGTAAGTTTTGTAATGCAATATCATGGATCAATTGATCATAAGCGCGCTGTAAAAAGGTGGAGTAAATCGCAACCACTGGCTTTAATCCTTCCGCAGCAAGGCCGGCAGCGAAAGTGAGCGCATGCTGTTCAGCAATACCCACATCAAAGTAGCGATCAGGAAACGTTTTTGAAAACTCAACCAATCCCGATCCCTCGCACATGGCAGGGGTGATGCCAATTAATTTGCTGTCCTCTTTGGCCATATCGCATAGCCACTCACCAAATACCTGAGTGTAGGAGGGTTTATTGCTGGCCTTGGGAATGATTCCTACTGCGGGGTCAAAGGGGGTCACGCCATGGTATAGGATAGGATCGAGTTCAGCAGGCTCGTAGCCTTTGCCTTTTTTAGTAATGATATGCAGAAACTGGGGTCCTGATAGACGTTTTACGTTATTCAGGGTTGAAACCAGTGTATCTAGGTCATGCCCATTAATGGGGCCAATATAATTGAATCCGAATTCTTCAAAAAGGGTGGCTGGCGGGTTCACAAAACCTTTAAAGTGCTCTTCCCAACGCTTTGCCATCTCAAGAATGGGGGGCGCTACCCCTAATACCTTCTCGCCCTGTTTTCTAACACTGTTATATACCCGGCCAGACAAAATGCGAGCGAGGTAATTACTCAACGCGCCTACTGGGCGAGAAATAGACATCTCGTTATCATTCAAAATAACAATTAAGTCAGATCCGGTATTGCGGGCATTATTCATGGCTTCAAAGGCCATCCCGCCAGTTAAGGCCCCATCCCCAATAACAGCGACTACTTTTCTGGATAAACCCAGCTGCTTAAAGGCCGTTGCCATGCCAAGGGCAGCACTAATAGAGGTACTGGAGTGAGCGGTACCAAAGGCATCGTATTCGCTTTCACTGCGCTTAGGAAAGCCTGATAGCCCTCCCTTAATACGCAGCTCTTTCATTCTTTCGCGACGCCCTGTGAGTATTTTATGAGCGTAGGTTTGATGACCCACATCCCAAATCAGTCGATCATCTGGTGTGTTAAACACCCAATGAAGGGCCACAGTCAGCTCAATGGTGCCAAGGTTGCTGGACAAATGTCCGCCAGTGGATGCCACCGACTCAAGGACGAATTGGCGTAATTCTTTGGTTAGTTCACCCAATTGCTCACGCTCAAGCTCACGCAATTGGCTAGGCCAATTGATGCCATCTAAGAGCGGGGTGGACGAGAAAGTAGTCATGGGTTAATGTTGACGATGAACAAATAATTGGCTCAGTTGCATTAGGTAATGAGCAGAATCCCCCAGTTGTTTTATCAACAAATAAGTCTCGCTCGCTAGCTGCTCAAGTAAGCGCTCTGCTTTAGCAATACCCATTATACTCACATAAGTGGGTTTGTTGCGAGCCGCGTCCTTTCCAGCAGTTTTGCCAAGAGTGGCTGAATCGCTTTGAATATCAAGTAAATCATCCTTAATTTGAAAGATCAGCCCAAGATTTTGTCCGATCTGACGCAGTTTATCGTGTTGGTCAGGCTGTGGTGGGTGACCACAGTAGGCCCCCATCAAAATAGAGGCTTCTATTAAGGCGCCTGTTTTCATTTTATGCATGGTTTCAAGTTGGGATAAGTTCATGGCTTGATTAACATGCAAAAGATCGATAGCTTGACCACCACCCATACCCATGGAGCCAGAGGCCTGTGAGAGAAGACGGATGAGATAAAGTTGCTTTTCAGGATGATTTGAGGATTCACTAAGCCATTGAAAGGCCAAGGTCTGGAGGGTATCTCCCGCTAAAAGAGCAATGGCTTCACCATACTTAACGTGGCAAGTGGGTTGCCCTCTTCTTAGAACATCATTGTCCATGGCAGGCATATCATCATGCACCAATGAATAGGCATGAATTAATTCAATTGCGCTGGCTGCCACACATAAGTCTTCTGTCTTAGCCTGTGTTATAAATCCACTGGCAAAACACAACAATGGCCGGATTCGTTTACCAGAACCCAGCGCAGCATAACGCATGGCCTCATGCAATACGCTAGGTTCTGAGTCCGAGGCAGGCAGATGGGTATCTAAAAAATGGTTAACAAGATCAATACAGGTTGTTGACCAGTTTGTAAAATCAAGTGGTGGGTGATCCATTGTCAAAGTCTTTGAGTTCACCATTGGTTAAAATGTGAATTTTTTGTTCGGCATCTTTTAGTTGCTCCTGACAAAAGCGAATTAACTCAGCGCCGCGGCGGTAGGTTTCAATGGCTTGCTCAAGAGGGAGTTGACCGCTTTCAAGTTGAGATAGCAAGGATTCCAACTCCTTGACGGCCTCTTCATAGGTTAAATTGGTTTTGGCTTTACTCATAACGTAAGGTCATTTTTTAAAAGTCAATGAATATAGTCTTAAAATGATAGTCTACTTGCCGATCCTACGCCACGGTTTATCTTTATTGTTTTTAGTCCCTATTTCTAATTAACCCAATAAATGCTGCTTGCCTGTTTTAGGAGGGGGGGTTAGAATAGTCGGCTACCCTTTGATTATTAAAGGGTAATAGGTGTTTTTATTAACTCTGCATTCTTTGTTTCCCGGGAGGGTGTGGCTATGTCTAAATTGGGATCAGTTATTGAACTTGCTTCCGCTACCTCGCAGTTACCTGTGCGTTGGTACTCTGACCCTTCGGTGGCTCAGATTGAAGCAAATACGATTTTTGCCCATGGACCGCGCTATGTGGGTCATGAATTACTAGTGCCTAATCAAGGCGATTATTACGTACTACCTTGGCGACAAAATGGCCAGCTATTGGTCAATAACGGTCAAGGCATAGAGCTCTTGTCGAACGTTTGTCGTCATCGTCAAGCCTTAATGCTTGATGGGCGAGGTAATGCTCAAAATATTGTCTGTCCTTTACATCGCTGGACCTATGATCTTGAGGGTAAGCTCGCTGGTGCTCCCCATTTTCCGGGAAAACCTTGCTTAAATCTCGATCGTGCTCCCCTAAAGCGTTGGAACGGTTTACTCTTTGATGGTTTTGACGTGCAAAAAGAGTTGCAGCAGTGCATGGTCACGCAAGAGCTTAACTTTTCTGGGTACATGCTGGATAGCATTAAAACAGCGCACCACAATTTCAATTGGAAAACCTTCATTGAAGTTTACTTAGAAGACTATCATGTGGTGCCCTTTCATCCTGGGTTATCAGGGTTCGTCAATTGCGACCAATTGCAATGGCAATATGGCGATTGGTACAGCGTCCAAACTGTTGGCGTGAAAGACCATCTCTTAAAACCAGGTAGTGACGTTTACCAAGCTTGGCATGATGTGGTGCGCCGATATAATAACCAGCAAGACCCTTCCTTCGGCGCTATTTGGATGGTCATTTATCCCAATATTATGGTTGAGTGGTATCCCAACGTTCTGGTGGTGAGTACGGTGTGGCCAGATGGCCCTGAGAAGTGCACCAATGTTATTGAGTTTTATTATCCTGAAGAAATCGTCATGTTTGAAAGAGAGTTTGTTGAGGCTCAACAAAAAGCGTACTTTGAGACGGCACTTGAAGATGATGAGATTTGTTTACGCATGTCTGAGGGACGTAAAGCACTGATTGCTCGAGGTTTGGATGATGCTGGACCTTATCAGTCACCCATGGAGGATGGCATGCAGCATTTCCATGAGTTTATTCGGCGTCATGTCGCTCCTCAGTTGTAGTCCTGTGTGATGAAACATTTACCCCGCCTTGGTGCTGGTTGGATGTTGGTGGCGGGGGTCAGTTTCTCTTGTATGGGGCTACTGGTTAAGTTTGGTGCGAGGTACTTCAGTGCCGCTGAACTTGTTTTCTACCGCTCACTCTTTGGTTTCATTATTATTGGTATTTCAATTCTGGTAGAAAAGCGCTCTTTAGTGACGCCCTACTGGTACTTACATGTGATACGCAGTTGTGCTGGTTTAATTTCACTTTGGCTCTTTTTTTATGCCATATCCCATTTGCCCTTAGCCACGGCCATTACTTTAAATTACACCTCTCCCTTATTTTTAGCCTTGTTGTTGAGCGTCATTGCACGAGAAAAGTTAAACCCCTTTTTGCTGTTGGTGCTGCTATTAGGCTTTGTCGGAGTCGTACTGATTTTAAAGCCTCATGTTAATGACAGTCAGTGGTTTGCCGCACTGATGGGCTTGTTATCAGGTCTTGGTGCGGGAGTCTCATATTTGGTGGTCAGAACAATGGGAAAAAAGGGTGAACCTGAATGGCGGGTAGTGTTTTATTTTTCCGCCTTTTCAACACTGATCATGTCTTTGGTTATGCTCCTACCCTTTGGTGTTCATGTCTCTCAACCCATACAAACTGCCTATGAGCATTTGTGGGTATTGGTCGGTGTGGGCCTTGCAGCAACCTTGGGCCAATTAACCATGACCCGTGCCTATCGTTTGGGTAAAACATTGTTAGTTGCCAATTTGGCCTATGTCACTATTGTTATTTCCGCTTTAATGGGTATTCTGTTTTTTAGAGAATGGTTAACAGGTAGCGCGTGGTTAGGGGTAGGGATTGTTATCGCCTCAGGCATAACGGCCAGTTGGATAACCAATAAAAGTACTGTGGAGTAATAAAATGATGAATCCTGTTTTGTCAGTCAAAGACTTACTGATCGATCCAAATAGCTGGGTTATTATCGATTGTCGCCATCAATTAAGTGATCCTGATTGGGGCTATCAGCAGTACCTGGAAGGCCATTTGCCTAATGCCCGTTTTGTGCATTTAGACAATGATCTCTCTGGGCCGAAAACAGGTCTCAATGGTCGTCATCCTCTGCCATCCCCCGAGCAACTCATTGCCCTCTTTAGGCGTTTAGGGATTAGCCAGCATTCTAAGGTCGTAGCCTATGATGATATGGGTGGTTGTTTTGCAGCGCGTTGTTGGTGGAGTCTAAAATGGTTGGGTTTTGATCAAGTGTCGGTATTAAACGGCGGTATTCAATCTTGGCTGAAGGCCGGTGGAGAATTAAGTCAAACTCTCCCCACTGTCATACCAGGTGATTTTGAGGGGCAACCCCAATCTGGTTGGGTAGTGGGTGCAGCTGAGGTATTGGAAAACTTAAATAGCGAGCATTATCTTTTGGTTGATGCGCGTGGGAGTGATCGTTTTAGAGGGGACAACGAAACCATTGATCCTGTGGGCGGACATATTCCAGGCGCAGTTAATCGACCCTTCATGAACAATTTGGATGAGCATAAGTGCTTTAAGTCGCCACTGGAATTACATAAAGAATTCAGTGAGTTAACTATTTCTGAGGCAAAGCGCCCGATCATTCATCAATGTGGCTCTGGGGTGAGTGCGTGCCATAATTGGTTGGCCATGCACTATGCCGGCGTAACAACACTACTCTTACTCTACCCAGGCTCATGGAGTGAATGGGTGGCTGATCCCTTGAGACCCATTGCCAAATAAACAGTTTGGCTTTTATTTTGTTCTCGGGCAATTAGGGCCGTTAATGACATGTATTTGAATTTTCTTGAAAAATTATCTATAATGTAAGGCTTTTCCGTATTTTTAATTGGTTGACCTAGAGTTTAAGTCAACCCAAAACCTAATAGGTGATGACATGGTTGTAATTCGTTTATCCAGAGGGGGCGCAAAAAACCGTCCTTTCTACAATGTGGTGGTGGCTGATTCACGTAACCGTCGTGATGGCAGATTCATTGAGCGTGTAGGTTTTTATAACCCTGCTCGTGCAGAAGCTGCTGATGGCCTTAGACTGGATTTGGCTCGCGTTAACTATTGGAAGAGCCATGGTGCTCAAGCCTCCGACGCAGTTGAAAAGCTCATTAAATTAGTACCGAAATCTGGAGTTGCCGCTGCCTAAGTGGGTCGTCATGGGGCGTATAGGCGCTCCCTACGGTGTTAAGGGAGGCTTTCATGTCATCCCATTCACTGAGGACGTAAAAGCGTTAACGCAGTTTTCCACATGGTGGATAGGTTCAGAAGAGAGTTGTCGTGAGGAAGTGATTACCGACTGTCGTGTCCACGGCAATGGTTTAACAGCGAAACTTGAACGAATTCATGATCGCGATCTCATTGCGCTAGAACGAGCAAAACTGATTTTAATCCCGCGTGAGTTATTACCAGAGCCTGATGAAGATGAAGTATATTGGACTGATGTAATTGGTCTTAAGGTCATCAACACAGCGGGTGACACGCTTGGACAGGTAGAGAAGTTACTCGAGACGGGTGCTCAAGATTTGTTGGTGGTTAAGGGTGTTGATAAAGAGCGGTTGATTCCCTTTGTTGAACCCATTGTGATTGAAATTAACGTTGATCAGCAGCAGATTGTTGTGGATTGGGGGCTAGATTACTGATGTCTTTTCAGATTGATGTTATCACGTTGTTCCCTGAGCTGATTGAACAAGCGGCACAATATGGCGTGACGGGAAGAGCCAAAGAGAATCATCTTTGGCAACTAAAAACCTGGAACCCGAGAGAGTTTACCCATGACCCTTACCGGACGGTGGATGATCGCCCCTACGGTGGTGGGCCGGGCATGGTGATGTTGGCTGAGCCTTTAAAAGAAGCTATTTTGGCGGCAAAAGCCCGTCAAAGGGAGCAGGGGGTTGGCCAACCAAAGGTGATATTTTTAAGTCCTCAAGGGGCCTTACTCACCCATCAAAGGGCGGTTGAATTAAGTACCACGCCGGGATTGATTTTATTAAGTGCCCGCTATGAAGGGGTCGATCAGCGATTAATTGATCGCTACGTGGATGAGGAAATTTCCATCGGGGAGTATGTGCTCTCAGGTGGTGAGCTTCCTGCTCTGGTATTAATGGATGCAGTAGTGAGACAGATCCCTGGAGTATTGGGAGACAGTCGGTCCGTGGAGCAAGAGTCCTTTGTGACACAGTGGTTAGATACACCTCATTACACTAGGCCAGAAGTGTTTGAGGATATGGCAGTTCCACCTGTTTTGTTATCAGGTCATCATGCTCATATTGAGCGTTGGCGACATGAACAGGCGGTGATTAAAACCTGGCAAAAGCGCCCAGATATGTTGGCTCGCCAACCTCTTTCTGGGGATGATAAAAAAATAGTAGAGAGCCTAATCGCTCAACAGTTAAACAAGGAGCAGTAACATGAATTTGATTCAACAATTAGAACAGGAAGAAATGCAACGTTTAGGAAAAAATATTCCTGATTTTGCCCCAGGGGACACCGTGGTTGTCAATGTGAACGTGGTTGAAGGTGAAAGAAAACGTGTCCAGGCCTTTGAAGGTGTTGTGATTGCTATTCGTAACCGTGGATTGAATTCATCATTTATTGTTCGTAAAGTATCATCCGGTGAAGGGGTTGAAAGAACCTTCCAAACTTACTCACCCTTAATTGCCAGTATTGAAGTGAAACGTCGCGGTGATGTGCGTCGTGCGAAATTGTATTACTTACGTAGTCGTTCCGGTAAATCAGCCCGTATTCGTGAAAAACTGGCTACCCGTAACACTCCTGCGGCAGCTGCCAAACCTACCCCGGCAGCTGAATAAGCGATTAGCACACCTAACCGTCAGTTAATCGATCAATTTTGCGATGGCCTCTGGTTAGAGGAGGGGCTGTCGCAAAATACGCTAGAAAGCTACCGTCGAGATTTAATTCAGTTTGTACTCTGGTTAGACAAGCACCACCCCGGTGTAGTATTGAATCTCGTGGCTGAACACCACATTACCTCTTGGCTGTCTTTTTTATTCTTAACCAAACACAGTGCCGCTCGCTCATCAGCAAGAGCGTTATCAAGCTTAAGACGCTATTTCAGGCGCGCTGTAAGAGACGGTCAACTCCAGAGTGACCCCACTTTAAATATTCAATCACCAAAATTGCCCCAAAGCCTACCTAAAACCTTGAGCGAGGCACAGGTGGAGGAGCTGTTGGCTGCGCCAGATACCAATACAGCGCTTGGCTTAAGAGATAGGGCGATGCTGGAATTACTCTATGCCAGTGGGCTGCGGGTCTCTGAGTTAGTGGGCTTAACCTTAGCGAGGGTCAGTTTTGATACGGGGGTGGTTCGTGTCTTAGGTAAAGGCAATAAAGAGCGCTTGGTTCCCATGGGTATGGAAGCCAGTCGCTGGTGTCAGGAATATGTGAACCTCTCTCGCCCTCAGCTATTAAACCATTTGCCCCATGAGACATTGTTTATTAACCATCGCCAAGAGCCCATGACGCGTCAAGGTTTTTGGTACTTAATTAAGCAATACGCCAAAAAAGCAGGTATTATGACGCCTCTTTCGCCGCATACTTTGCGCCATGCTTTTGCGACCCATCTTGTTAATCATGGTGCAGATTTGCGGGTAGTGCAATTGTTGTTAGGTCATGCAGATATCTCAACAACGCAGATTTATACCCATGTGGCCCGTGAGCGATTAAGACAAATTCATGAACAGCATCATCCACGGGGATAGATTCTAAGGACGATTAACGATGACAACAGTACTATTGACCACCTTATTCTCCTATTTACTGGGATCCATGGCCTTTGCGGTGATAATCAGTCAGCTCATGGGTTTGCCCGATCCCCGATCCTTTGGCTCTAAAAATCCTGGGGCCACCAATATGTTAAGGGGTGGTAATAAAAAAGCAGCTCTTTTGGTTTTGCTTGGTGATGCCTTAAAGGGCTGGTTAGCTGTGTGGCTCACTCAACGTTACGCAGTCCCGATTAATGGACAGATGTGGCTCGCAGAGGTAGCGGCCATTGCTGTGTTTGTGGGTCACGGCTATCCTGTGTTTTTTGGCTTTAAAGGCGGCAAGGGGGTAGCCACTGCCCTCGGGATTTTACTGGCTCTTAATCCTCTACTGGGCTTACTGACCTTCGCCTCGTGGTTGACAGTGATGTTGCTCTCTAGAATTTCCTCGTTGTCAGCCTTAACCGCATTACTCCTGGGACCAATCATGAGTTTATGGCTCACCGAGGATAAGATACAGCGTTGGACTATTTTACTCATCGCCTTAATGTTACTTATTCATCACCACAGTAATATTCGTAAATTATTGAGTGGCAAAGAGACAGTTTTTAAAAAGCCTTAACCTCTCAAACCGGGAATCATGCCTTTCATGCCTCGCATCATTTTGCTAAGGCCTCCACGGGACATCATTTTCATCATCTTTTGCATTTGCTCAAACTGATTGAGTAAGCGGTTCACCTCTTGCACGCTCACCCCTGAACCTGCAGCGATACGTTTTTTTCTAGAGGCTTTGATAATGGCAGGAAAACGTCTTTCTTGTTGAGTCATGCTGTTGATAATCCCTTCCACGCGATTCATGGCCTTATCGTCCATTCCTCCCTGTTGAGGGATGTTTTTAGTTAACTGGGCAGGCAGTTTATCCATCATGGCAGTGAGCCCACCAGCTTTTTTCATTTGTACGATTTGTGATTTAAAATCCTCTAAATCAAAATCCAAACCCTTCTTAATTTTATTGGCTAACTTTTCCGCTTCAGCATGATCCACATGACGCTGAGCATCTTCAATTAATGAGAGTACATCCCCCATACCTAGAATACGAGAGGCGATCCGATCAGGGTGAAAAACCTCCAGTCCCGTTAATTTTTCTCCAGTACCAACAAATTTAATGGGTTTTTGTGTCACCTCTTTAACTGATAAGGCCACCCCCCCTCTGGCATCGCCATCGAGTTTGGTGACGATCACGCCTGTGAGCGGGAGCGTTTCACCAAAGGCTTTAGCTGTATTGACCGCATCTTGGCCCTGCATGGCATCAACCACAAATAAGGTTTCAATCGGATTTAAACACTGATGCAGTGCTTTAATTTCCGTCATCATTGCCTCATCAACAGCAAGGCGTCCTGCCGTATCAACAATCAAGACATCAAAGAAATGACGACGGGCATAATCAAGGGCTTTTTCAGCAATGGCAACTGGCGACTCTGAGGCCTGCGACTCGAAGAAGTCTATTTCTAAACTGTGAGCAAGAATCTTTAACTGTTCAATAGCGGCGGGTCGATAGACGTCACAACTCACCAACAGTACTTTTTTCTTCTCTTGTTCTTTTAGCCATTTGGCCAATTTACCACTCGAAGTGGTTTTACCAGAACCCTGTAAGCCTGCCATCAGTACCACGGCTGGAGGCTGGGTGAGTAGTGATAAGCCTGAGCTTGTTGATCCCATCAGCTTGGTGAGTTCCTCATGGACCACACCAATAAACGCCTGTCCTGGGGTCAGGCTGGTGATGACTGACTGGCCAAGGGACTTGGTTTTTACCTGTTCGATAAAGTGTTTAACCACCGGTAGGGCCACATCTGCTTCAAGTAGAGCAATACGTACTTCTCGCAATGCATCTTGAATATTGCTTTCCGTGAGTCTTGCTTGGCCGCGCAGTGTTTTAATGACGCCGGAAAAGCGTTCTGTTAACTGATCTAACATAATCTCAACAATCCTTGAGGCTGAAAATGGTAAACTATTGCCATGATGACATCCGAATATACTTACTATTTTATCACTGCTTTCCTCTATCTAATGATTGGTATTAGAGATTGGCTCAGTTTTAATGTGATAGAGGTAAAAGCGGAACACGCTCAGCGCCGTGAATGGACTACCCGTCTTTTTCTGTTGGTGGCCTGGTTTACCCATGTTCAGCTGCTTCATCAGAGTGTGGTTGCCAATCATCAGCTCGATTTCTCAATTGGTCCCAGTTTGTCGTTGCTGGCAGCAACTACGGTCGCCATGTATTGGATCATTAGTTTTCGTCATCAGATGGGTTTATTGCGCCCAGTGATTTTGTTCTTAGCCATTCCAGGAGTATTTGCGCCGTTACTCTTTACTGAAGAGAAAGCAGTAAGCTATACGGGTCTTGCGTTTAAAGTACACGTGATGGTGTCACTCATGGCCTACAGTTTATTTGGTATTGCCACCATTCATGCTTTATTTATTCGCGTACTAGAAAAGAGAATACTCTCTAAAGTGCTGTCACGGGTGAATCAATGGCCTTCCTTAGTGGCCATGGATGCAATTTTATTCCAGATGTTATGGGTGGGTTTTGCTTTTCTCACGGTAACCTTAATTAGTGGGGTCTTTTTCTCAGAGAGTATCTTTGGCATTCCCCTGGTACTTAGCCATAAAGTGGTGTTCTCGATTTTATCTTGGCTCATTTATGCGGTGCTGATGATTGGTCGCGTCAAATACGGTTGGCGAGGTCGGCGTGCAGCCTTATTTGTTGAGTCGGGCTTTGTCATGTTGGTGTTGGCCTATATCGGCAGCAAGTTTGTACTGGAAGTACTGTTACATCGTTCTTGACAGCAAGCTTCTTCCTGTCGGATACTAACGTCTTGTTTTTATTAGTGAAATTTAAATCTTGGATGATATCCCTATAGGGGTGCTACTTAGCGTCTTAGCTGTTTTACTGGTGTTATCTGGTTTTTTCTCGATGGCTGAGACCAGTATGATGGCCCTTAATCGTTTTCGTCTTAAACATTGGGTTGCTCAAGGTCATCGTGGTGCAAAATTGGCGCAAGAGCTGCTTGAGCACACAGACCGATTGCTGGGTGTTCTGCTGTTAGGCAATAATTTCATCAATGCTGCCTCAGCGGCCATCGTCACCGTATTAACGGTGCGTTTACTAGGCAAAGGCGAAGTGGCGTTGACCATTGGCACCATTTTGGTGACACTGGCCATTCTTATTTTTTCAGAAATTACCCCTAAAATCCTGGGTGCTGCCTATTCGGAAAAAATCGCTCTTCATGTCAGTTATGTTCTGGTTCCTTTGTTGCGAGTGTGTTACCCCATCGTCTGGTTCGTGAATTTATTCGTCCAGTCCTTATTGGTTATCACCAGGTTAAAACCAAAAAATAATACTTTTAATAATGGAGTCACGTTAGAAGAACTCCGAGTGATGGTGCTTGAAGGAAGCCGCTTTATTCCGCAAAAGCACCATCATATTCTCATGAATTTGTTTAACTTAACGGATGTCACGGTTAAAGACGTGATGATTCCGCGAAGTCAGATTGAGGGCATTGATTTGTCCTCCTCCATGGAGCTCATTGAGCAACAGTTAACAACCTCTAACCATACCTTGCAGTTAATTTATGATGGCGACCCTGATGCTGTATTGGGGGTCCTTCATGTGCGTAAATTATTTAATCAAATTCATCATGAGCCCGTCAGTATAGAGGCCATAAAAGCCATTACTGATCCTCCTTATTTTGTGCCGGAGAACACTCCGCTGTTTACTCAGCTCAACAATTTTCAAGAAAACCGACGCAAGATGGCCTTGGTGGTGGATGAGTATGGGGAGTTACAGGGTTTGGTCTCCGTTGAGGATATCCTGGAAGAGATTGTGGGTGAATTTAGTAGCCAACTGCCTCACCAAGGGAGTTTTTTTACTGAAGAAGAGGATGGGGTTTATCTGGTGGACGGCTCCTGTTCTTTGCGGGATTTGAACCGCAAACTAAATACACGTTTTCATTTGGATGGACCAAGAACGCTCAATGGGTTGATTTTAGAAACCTTAGAGGATATTCCAGAACCTGGGACAGCATTAAAAGTTGATGGTTATCCTGTGGAGATCGTACAAACACAAGATCGCATGGTTAAAGTGGTGAGACTACAAATGAACCATTTTTCTGAAGCGCATCCTCCTCAATTAAACGAGTAGCCAGGATGTCTTCAATGACTACGACTTCATTTTTTCTGGCTTTAATCGGTTTTGTTGTGGGGTTGGTGATTTACCGTTTTGCGGGCTATTACGCAAAAAGCTTAAAAGCATCGAACGGATCCTTAAGGCATTCTCCTTCCATAGAGTTGCTCTTCGGTTTGTTGTGCGCATTCACGACTTTTTTGGAGAGTCATTTCATTCAAGATAAACGCTGGGCCTTCATCGCTCTAGTGCTTGTCTGGGGCTTACTATTACTGCTCTTGATGGATCTTAAGACATGGCTGCTCCCCGATCTGTTAACCTTGCCTTTAATGTGGCTCGGACTCATCATCCATGATGTGGGATTAGGTGGTGTATCCTTACATGATGCCCTATGGGGCGCCATACTTGGATATGTGTTGCCTTGGATCTTAAAGCAGGGATATTTTTTAGTGACCAAACGCCAAGGGATGGGGCACGGGGACTTTAAATTACTGGCTGCCCTTGGGGCATGGCTTGGGTGGCAAGCGCTACCGTTTATATTATTACTGTCCTCAATAATGGGGCTGGTGGTGGGGTTGGCTATAATGTGGCGGCAAGGTAAAACAATAACTATGGCCCTGCCATTTGGCCCATTTTTAGCTATAGCAGGGTATTTAATCCTATTAAAACAAGGTCACTAAGGGAGGGAGACCATGAAACGTTATATTGTAGGGATGACAGGTGGTATTGGTTCAGGAAAATCTACTGTAGCCAAAATGTTTGCTGATTTGGGAGCCTGTGTGGTGGATACGGATGCGATTTCTCATCAATTAACGGGCCCTCAGGGTGGGGCCATGCCTGAAATAGAAGCTAAATTTGGGGAAGAGTTTCTTAATGATGATGGCAGTCTTAACCGCCAAGTTATGCGTGATTATGTTTTTAATCATCCGCCTGCCAGAAAAAAATTAGAGTCCATTTTGCATGGCAGAATTCGTGAAGCAGTAAGTGAGGCGATTGAAAAAGCTAGCGAACCTTATATTGTCTTGGTGGTGCCCTTGTTAATCGAAGTGGGTACTTACCGCCCTATTATCTCACGTGTTTTAGTGGTGGATTGTGAAGAGTCTGCACAAATTGAACGGGCCAGTGAACGAGCTGGCATGAGTCGCGATGCGGTAAGAGCCATTATGGCAGCACAGACTGACAGAAAAACCCGGCTTCGTGTGGCAGATGATGTGATTGATAATTCAGGTTCCTTGGCTCTCTTAGAGCCAGTGGTGAAACAGCTTGATCAGCGTTATCGTTCTCTTGCCTTGAATCAAGGGCAAGAAGGGTCATAACATGAGCTTGCCAATTGTTTCAGTTTAAGAGAAACTTGGACCTAGAATAAACAATGAGACTGTAGTGATTACTTACGATTATCCCCTGAACGCTCAAATTCGTATGCTGCTTAAGCTGACGAGCCTATTTGATCGTCTTTACTTTTTTGTAAATCAGGAGAGTTCTTTCAATCATCACGCCGCCTTAATGACTTTATTTGAAATACTCGACATTACCGTGCGTGATGACATCAAATCAGATCTGTTAATGGCCTTAGAGAGACAACGACAGGTACTTTTATCCTTACGCAATAATCCGAAAGTAGAACAAGAGCCTCTTGAAAAAACCCTTGCTGAGTTAGAGTTGGCCGTTTTTAATTGTCAACAGACAAAGGGTAAGTTTGGTGAGCATTTACGTAACCATGAATGGTTGATGTCGGTGAAACAACGGGCCTCTATTCCTGGAGGCTTATGTGACTTTGATGCTCCCCCCTATCATTATTGGCTCACGCAACAGCCTGAAGATAGACGTCTTGAGATTTTGAGTTGGCTTGAGCCCATGGAGAGTACTTGGCGCGCGATGCAAGTACAATTGTCTCTTTTAAAGGGCAGTGGTAAGGAGCAGGATTTGCTTGCGGTGAAAGGTGCTTTTCAGCAGGCGAGAGTGGGTGCTGAGGCTAAATTACTGCGTGTACAATTAGATGAATCCCTTGTCTGTACCCCAGAGATTAGTGCCAATAAATATATGCTTAATATTCGTTTTTTACAGTTGGGTATCAATACGCGAGGTAATGTGTGTAACGCTGATATCCCTTTTAAATTGATTACCTGTAGTTTTTAATCTTTCCCCCTCCCTCGCTTGACCTTTGTGAATTCAATACTCAAAATAAAACATGCTTGGGTAATTGAGAAAACGACTTAGTCGCCAAACGGACAACTCAGAAATGCCATTGATAACTTCGTGATGTTCTAATCGTTATGTATGGAATTTCAGTCTAAGGAGAGTTGGAGAGTTAAGGGAACGGCTGCGTTATCTATCTAACGCGAGAAGTTGAAGCTGGGGATATTCTATTGATGATGTCCTTTGAAAGAAGATCTATGCGCGTAGCAACACCAGTAGATCTTCGAGGGTTTTCTCTATTTTTCTTGATTCTTGCAGCTGTTCTTTAGTAAAAATCTTCTCGTAGGATTTAGTATCCAATGGATCACCACCTAGAATTTTTGCGAAGCGTTGCTTTAACGCATCACTGTCACCAGTGTCAGATTTTTTCAGGGCGCGAAGCAGCATAGCTTCAAATTGTGGTTCTGAAGGTAAGAGAAGTATTTTTTTTTCTTTAGCTCGCTTCTCAATATTTGTGTTCCAGTCCTTATCTGTATCAAAGAACACAGCGACTGTATCATAGCCTTTAGGTTGTTTGATTGCTGTGTCAATTACGCCCTTAGCACCCTTCCCATGCGCATTAAGCACTTTGATTTTCAGCCCACTTTGGCGAGCGACTAAAAGGTTTTTTAGATGTTTTAAAAAAGCCACTTCAGTATCTCCTTCTGCCACGATGAGAAGGGTGGTATACATTTGGCGTTTACTTGGTTTTGCCATCTGCTCTGCTCTCACAGATTTGGAACTGCACCAAAAGCGCCAGCCATATATTTGTTATACAGGCTTATATCACCGCGTACGCCCAATATTTGGTCGAGTCGAAGCGCCTGACTTTCACAGTTCTCATCTTTTTCTACCAGCATGATTTGTGCTTTGTTCAGCGTATTCAGCACTTCGATTGAATGACTCGTGAACAGAAGCTGAGCATTATTCGGATTGGTGTTGGGGCTGGCAAAAAGACCGAGAACTGCATCAAGCATATGCGGGTGTAAATCACTTTCGAATTCATCGATGACAGCGAGTCCCCCTTTAGCGAGTGCTGCAAGTAGATAGGACAGTAGACTCAAAGCGCTCTTTGTACCATTTGATTCCAAGACAAACGGCAGGATAAACTCTTTGCCATGGCTACTGTGTCGACCATACGGCATATAAAATTTTTGCTTGATATCTGGCGTTAGTGGATTGGGTGCAACCTCTATCTCGCGCAGATCCACGCCGGACAAGCCTAGATCCCAACTGCAAAGTAGGCGTTCCATTTGTGCTTTTAGTTGCTCATCATGCTGGAATTTTGTGGCAGCTTCGAGCATGCTGAAATCGTTAGCTTGAATTCGACCAGTGAAGCCAATATTGCTAAAGATAAATGGCTTGGCTAGATTTAGCGCAAGTGGGACGCCGTATTGTGCCGCCCAAGCAATTAACGACACGTTAGAGCGGGCCTCCATTGCTTTGCCTTCGTCTAAACCAAAATCTTGCTGCTTGACCGTATATTGGTTTTTCGACTCCTCCCACTTTCTGCTAAATACATACCGAAAACTTGTTTCCTTTCGATATAGCGACTCCTCTAGCACGCGTTGCGGCGTACAACACAGTTTATATTTCCAAATCGAACCTACTGCAGAGAATGTGCACTCAATTTCGATGGGCTGATCAGGATTAGCAAGATGTGGATAAACGGGAATTTCTGAACCAGGTTGAGTTTGCAGAAATGATGAACTGAAAAACCAACCAAGAAATGCGATCGGTTTGAGTAGTGCGGTCTTGCCTGCGCCATTGGGGCCAAGTACGCCCATGACTTTGGAGATACGTAGATCATCCTGCTCGGCAATCCAGTCAGTCTGAGTGACTCGTTGATTGACGCAAAGATTGACTTCTGTGCGTTGAAGGAATGATTGGAAATTGCTGATGGCGTAGTGAAGAAGCATGATTTCACCAAATAAGTTTTATAACAACAAAAAAACGTGCAAAATTTAATTTTACCTACATAAAATACCGTTGTCTATCGCACTAAATAACGGAAAATTGTTTAATATTCTGTTTTTTTTGAAGGATTAGTGTATCGGTTTTTTTCTGTATAGCTAGAGAATATGTCGAAAAAATAGTTACAAATTCACATGTTTAGGCAGTGTTCCTTTTGCCCATTAATCTTTTTCATGTCTGCTATGTAGCAGATCAACGTAGGAGAAACCGTAAAGAAAAAGTCGTTAACCGAGTGGTTAGAATGAGATGCTATTTTTTATGTTGGAGTGCTATCTGATGGTGAACGAAGAGTTTCAGATTATATTAACTCTTCGATTTTAAAAGCTTTTTGTGGTCTAAATTATTCTCGAGCACCTTGCAGTTGTTGCCAGTCTAGTCGACTGGTGTTTACCCCAATTCCAACCCCTTCAACTTCGCTAAACACTGCTGTTTTTTTGATGGAAGCTTCAACGTGAGCAACTCTTTCATCTTTAAAGCAAAAATCCACCAGGTCATGCAATAAATGCTCAATTAACTCCACATGCTCACGCTGTGACCAGCTTTGAATAAAATCTCGAATGGGTTCATAGTCAACCGTATCAGAAAGATCTCGAATCTTTCTCATGGCCTGGAAAGGAATGGTCAATGTCACGTTAACCAAAATATCCTGTGGTCCTGTTTTTTCAAAAGCATGCACGCCCAGGTGAACCGTGGCGTGCGCGTCTACGATCGTGCAAGTATAGTGACTCATGGTTAGATGTGTTCTGATAAAGAGCTTTTAAGTTTAGCGAGTGCGCGTTGTTCTATTTGACGAATACGCTCAGCAGAGACGCCAAACTCGTCTGCTAAGTCGTGTAAAGTGGCGCTGTGTTGATCGTCACCCTGTAACCAGCGAGCGGTGATGATACGACGGCTTCGCTCATCAAGCGAGGATAGAGCGTTATTTAAGCCATCGGTTGAGAGCTTTTCTTGTTCCCGTTGACTGATTTGCTCGATAGGTTCCAATGCATCATCTGCAAGGTAGGAGATAGGGGCGTAATGCTGGTCTTCCCCGTCTTCCTGGGGTTCAAGGGAAATATCTTGCCCGCCTAAGCGCATTTCCATTTCACTCACGTCCTCAGGACGTACGCCGAGTTGCTGAGCAACTTGGGCAGTTTCTTGCGCTGACAGTGAGCCAAAACCAGGCTTTAAACTTCTTAAGCCAAAGAATAACTTGCGCTGCGCCTTAGTCGTCGCGATTTTAACTAAGCGCCAGTTTTTTAACACATATTCATGAATCTCAGCTTTGATCCAATGCATGGCAAAGGAGACGAGCCTTACCCCTCTTTCAGGGTCAAAGCGACGTACCGCTTTCATTAAACCAATGTTGCCCTCTTGAATAAGGTCAGCTTGAGCTAAGCCATAACCACTATACTGTCTAGCGATAGAAACAACGAGGCGTAGGTGGGACAAAATGAGTTGCTGAGCGGCATTAAGGTCGTTATGATCACGCAAGCGACGGCCAAGCTCAGTTTCCTCTTCACTTGAGAGCAGTGGAAAACGAGAAACAGTCTGTATATATTGCTCAAGACTGCCAGCTAAGTTTAGGGCTGGGATGGGCAATACCATAGTTTCACTCATCAATAAAACCCTCCACAAAAAATTCAACTACGATTATTTTAGCACTCTTGTATTAAGAGTGCTAATTCTGTGAAGGGTTCCGTTAACAGCTGGGATTAGTGTTGAGGAATTAAGGCTAATAACTCCTTAGGTTCTTGCCTTTGAGTATAGTCCACATCAATAAAGTGATAGACAATTTTCCCTTGCTGATCAATGAGATAGGTGGCTGGCATGGGCAGCGTAAAGGAGTGGTCACCATTAAAGGCGGGAATATCAATTCCAAACTGTTGGTAGATGGGTTTAAGCTCTTCAGCCAAAGTGAATACCAATCCTAATTTCTGGCTAATGGCATTACCAACGTCACTCAAAATATCGATATCAATGTCTGCTTTTTGCGCGGTCTCTTTGGCGTGATCGGGAGTTTCAGGTGACATACCAACTAACTGAGCGCCGTGGGCTTTAATCTCTGGCAGGACATCATGAAAAGCTTTCATTTCTAGATTGCAGTATGGGCACCATCCACCGCGGTAGATATTAAGAATGACAGGGCCTGATTTCAAGTAATCAGAAAAACGGCGTTCTTCACCATGTTGGTTTTTGAGAGTGAAATCAGGGAAACTATCGCCGGTTTTAAGGGCTTTTTTAGCGAGGTCCGCGTGACGCAAAGCCTCTGTGGCCGCTGACATGGTTTGCCAGACCTCAGCTGGGACCTTGTCTTTGACGTTGTTTTTGAGATCATTTAAAGCATCTTTTAATAAGCTCATGGTAATTCCTTTTTGTTGAACGAAAGTTCAAATATAGACTACTTCTCCTTATTCTTCAATCCTTTGATTTCAGTATAAAAAACATTAAACTGTAGATAGTGCTAAATAATGGGATAAATCATGGGGAGACACGCGCAGTTTAAACGTCAGG
The DNA here is from genome assembly GCA_018971415.1 of Betaproteobacteria bacterium. GTDB lineage: Bacteria > Pseudomonadota > Gammaproteobacteria > Burkholderiales > Ferrovaceae > PN-J185. The sequence continues at coordinate 71,751 of JAGXAW010000001.1, read as the reverse complement.
ATGTAGTCGATAAGGCGGCTAAAACCTTTTGGGATTTAGGGTTTTATGCTACCCGTATGACCGATCTCATTGAAGCCACACAATTACAGCCAGGGAGTTTATACGCTGCGTTTAATTCTAAGGACGAGTTGTTTCTGGAATGTGTTCACAGTTATGGCCAACAATTGGTGGCTAACACGGAAGCGCTGCTCAGCCAATATTCACCTAAACAGGCTATTATCGAGTACTTTCAATACCTTGCTGGGGAAGTGTGCACCAACTCTGCACCCCACGGTTGTTTATTGGTTAATTCCTTGCTTGAATTATCAAGATTGGATGATAAGGTCAAGCAGGCTGTGGAGCAGTATATTGATCAAATGGAGCAGCATTTTAAGAGAACCATTAACGAGGCTATTGCTCTGGGTGAGATTAAGCCAAGTCAAGACCCTCAGGAACTGGCCACCACTTTAATGGTCTCTATGTGGGGTATACGTGTATTATGTGAGACCTCTGAGGGACGCAATAAAGTGTCAGGAGTCGTTAAGCAAGTAATGAAATTACTTGATATCTAGTTAGCTCAATAAAGGAAAACCATGTCATCAAAATTAACCTTATGGTTAAGCGGCTTGCTAATGCTTAGCGGTTGTCAACAAACTGTTCATCCTCCAATGTCCACGGTAGAACAGGTGGACTTACAGCGCTTTATGGGCAGTTGGTATGTTATTGCCAGCATTCCGACCTTTTTGGAAAAGGATATTAGTAACGCTATTGAAACCTATCGGCTCAATAATGACGGAACCGTTGAAACCGTGTTTACCTATCACGTGGATGGGGTTAATGGACCCTTAAAGAAAATGACTGGTAAAGCTTTCATAAAAGATACCAGTCATGCCAAATGGGATATGCAATTTATTTGGCCGATCAAAGCGGATTACCGTATCGTTTATTTGGCAGAGGATTATTCCTTAGTGATTGTAGGGCGAGAGAAACGTGATTACGTGTGGGTGATGGCAAGAGCACCACAGATTTCTGAGGCCACCTATAACGAGATGCAAACACGCATAAAAAACTGGGGATATGACATAGAAAAACTTAAGAGAGTCCCTCAAGTTTGGGCTAAATAATGAAAATAGCCGTTGTTGGAAGTGGTATTGCAGGGTTAATGGCCTGTCATTTATTGAACAAAGAACATGAAATTACTCTTTTTGAAAAAGAAGATTATGTAGGCGGTCACGTTCATACTCATCAGCTCAGTTGGGGAGAAAAGCCGCAGCAACAGTGTTGTGTGGACACGGGGTTTATTGTCCATAACGACAGAAACTATCCCCACTTTGTGGCTTTACTTGAAGAGCTCGGTGTTGAAACACAAAACAGTGTGATGAGTTTTTCAGTGATGAGTCCCGAGCATCGTTTGGAGTATGCGGGAACCAATTTAAATACCGTATTTAGTCAACGTAAAAATCTGTTTAATGCAAAGTTTTGGCGGATGCTGCAAGACATTTTGCGTTTTAATCGTCACGCCTTAAGTTGGCTTGAGCAAACCCAGCATGAGTTAACGCTCGGTGAATATCTGGAACGCTTTCAGTTTAATGAGTGGTTTAAACGGTTTTATATATTGCCCATGGGTTCTGCTATATGGTCCACCTCCATTCAGGATATGTATGCCTTCCCAGCCCGTTTTTTTATCCGTTTTTTCGCCAATCATGGCTTACTAACGGTGAATGATCAGCCGCAGTGGAAGGTCATACAAGGTGGCTCCTTTGCTTACGTTAAAAAAATGATTAAGCCCTTTGAGTCACAAATACGTCTTAAGACGCCAGTGCAACAGATCACGCGTGAGGGAGACTCTATTCAAATTCATACAAAGGATTATTCAGAAACCTTTGATAAAGTGGTTTTGGCCTGTCACAGTCAGCAAGCACTGTCCATGCTCAAGGATCCCAGTGACTGGGAGGAGCGTGTACTGTCAAAAATTCCTTATCAGCCTAATGAGGCTGTTCTGCATTTTGATGAAACATTATTACCTAAAAATAAACGTGCCTGGGCTTCCTGGAACTATCTGTTAGATCCTGATCGTGAACAGCATGCGGTGTTGACCTATCACATGAATCGCTTACAAAATCTCGATATTGATCGAGAGTTATGTGTAACACTGAATGCCACGCATTTAATAGAGCCCAGTAAAATCATTAAGATACTGCACTACGAACATCCACTATTTACCGTTGAGGGTGAGTGGGCAAAGAGTCAACATCACATGATCAATGGCCATAAAAACACTTATTACTGTGGCGCTTGGTGGGCCAATGGGTTTCATGAGGATGGCGTGGTTAGCGCCAAGAATGCTGTTAAAGCACTTATGAGTCGACCCCATGCATAGCGCCATTTATACGGGGTGGGTGAGGCACCGTCGCTATGCGCCGGCCAAACACACTTTCAGTTATCAGATGTCAATGTTCTACTTGGATTTACAAGAAATTGATCAACTGGTGAGTCAACATCGGTGGTTTTCAAAAAACCGCTTTAATTGGTTACAATGGCGTCGACAAGATTACATGGGTGATGCCAGTCTATCTTTATATGATGAAGTTAAAAACACCATAGTGAGAGAAACAGGCATTGAAGATATTGGTGCCATTCGACAACTCACCCATCCTCGTTACTTAGGAATGGGTTTTAATCCGGTCAGTTTTTACTATGCCTTTGCTAGGGAAAGTGACAATCTGCGTGCCATTGTGGCGGAGGTGAGTAATACACCATGGCTAGAGAAACATATTTATGTTTTACCAATTAATGACAATACAGCAAAAAAATTTACTTTAAAACACAATAAAGAATTTCATGTGTCTCCTTTTTTGCCCATGGAGATGGAGTATTTGTTTCGAATATCAACACCGGAAGAGACGCTGTTTGTGCATATGGAAAACTGGCAGAAAGAGTCTAAGGTTTTTGATGCAACCCTCGTGCTACGTCAACAACCTTTTTCTCAATCAGTACTGTTAAAAACTTTGCTGCGTTTCCCTCTTATGTCATGGAAAGTAGTGTTTGCTATTTATTGGCAGGCCACTCAATTGTGGCTAAAAAAAGTACCGTTTTACTCTCACCCTTAAATTGATAGAGCTGAATGACTATGTCTACCACTGAACATATCCCCTCCCTATTTCCAAACATGTCATACCGTAAGAAATTATCTTGGGTGGACAGGTTTGCTAAAAAAACCGTTCTTAAATTACTCTCTCAATTGAAGTATGGCCGTTTGGTGTTGATTGATGAAACCCAGCATCAGTGGAGCTTTGGTGATGCCCTTGATACTAATGAATACATAGTACAAATCCATGATGCCAGATTCTGGCGCGCTATCTTCAAGGGAGGGAGCGTTGGGGCAGGGGAAGCCTATATGGAGGGGTATTGGGATTGTATTGATTTGACGGGGTTATTGCGTTTAATACTTAAAAACCGTGCGCTTTTAGACAACATGGAAAAGGGTTGGGCGAGATTGAGTTATCCATGGCGCAGTATCGAACACTATTTACATCGCAACAGCAAAGTGGGGAGCAAAAAAAATATTGCGGCCCATTATGATTTAGGTAACGAGTTTTACTCGCTCTGGCTTGATCCCTCTATGTTTTACTCTAGTGCTTATTTTGAAAAACAAAACAGTACCCTAGAGGAAGCCTCTTGGTATAAATGTCAGTTACTTGCTGAACAATTGGAATTAACAAGTCGTGATCATGTGTTAGAAATTGGCAGTGGATGGGGCGGCTTTGCTTGCTATGCAGCTAAGCATTACGGCTGCAAAGTGACCACCATTACCATTTCAGAAGAGCAATATCAGTATGTATTAAATCGTATTCGAGATTGGCAGGTGGAGCATTTGGTTGAAGTCCAATTGAAGGACTATCGTGATGTCAAAGGGCTTTATACCAAATTGGTCTCCATTGAGATGATTGAAGCGGTTGGTGCTGAATTTTTACCCACCTATTTTGAGCAGTGTTCAAGCCTTCTTGCTCCACAGGGAATTATGCTTCTGCAGGCGATCACCATTAATGATCGACGCTATCAACAGGCGTTAAGGGAAGTTGATTTTATTCAAAAGTATATTTTTCCTGGAGGATTCATCCCCAGTATCAGTGAAATGCTTAGAGTCAGTGTACGCTACACCGATCTTCAGTTAAGTCATTTACATGCCTTTAGTAGCCATTATGCAAAGACGCTAAATATGTGGGCAGATAGGTTTTTAAGTTGTACCGATGAGGTCCTGAAAATGGGCTTTAATCATCAATTCATTAGGAGATGGCAATTCTACTTAAATTATTGTGAGGCGGGTTTTACTGAGCGTGACATTGATGTCGTCCACATGAAATTTGTCAAACCTCAATGGCGTAAATCTCTTAACGCCGCTTGATCATATGGGTTTGTGTTGGCGCACTATAAATAACGATGAATGTCATAAGTGTTGTAATTGAGAATAGGGTAGCGCTGCAAGTTAAGAACAGTATGTAGTTAAAATGCAGGGCATTAAAAGACAAAGTGCTAAAAAAAAGCGCTTCTAACCCGTGGCTAAGTCCCTTCAGAATAGTTAAGCTAACAATTAGCCCCACAACAATGACCACTAACGATTCCAGTAACACTATTTCAAGTAGGGGAAGAAAAATATCCTTTGCTGTTGCGCCAAAGCATTGCGCAATGAATTGCTCCTCTCGCGAGTTAATGTGGTAGTGACGAATTGAACTGATTAACAGCACCACCAGTAATAACCCCATGACAGACACAAAAACAGTGGATAAACGATTGATAAAATCTCGCGTATGAAGCGTTCTTTCAACCCATGGTAAATCAATATTCACTTTATGAATGATGGGACTCTTTTGCCAGTCTTGTAACAACTGATGTAACTCTCCCCCATTTGATGTAGATAAAGTTACGATTAAGGCATCGGGCACAGGATTGTTATTTAAGTGAGTCAGAATGTCTGTTAGATTGGGGTCTTGTCTCAGTTGTGCGAGTCCTTCATCCTTTGGGATGAGTTTAATGTTGGTAACATTGGATTGGTGACTGAGTTGGTTTTTCAAGCTTGTCACATCAGAGGTATTTGCTGATGAGTTTAAAAAAATCACCGCTTGAATATGATGTAGTAACTCTTCAGCGTGATGGTTGTAGTAACGCGTCAAATTAATAGCGCTTAGTATAAATGCGAAACATAAAGACATTGATAGCATGAATAAGACAATATTAAAGCGTGTTTTTTTCAAAACATGTTTTAATTGAATTAGCGATGAGGAGTGATTAACTATCATATGGAAATATCGAAAAAGAGTTGTTCCCGATCGTCGGTAATTTGTGAATCCATCAATTTAATGGTTCTGTGTTTACGGTTTTGATTAGTGGTAGATTCCCTAGAGCTATCAATTACCGTCACACCTTGAGCAACACGCTCCTCTAGCATTTGATTAATCAGCTGGTAGGTGGGTGAGTCAATTTGATCAAAAGGATCGTCGATGAGTATTAACAAGGGATCATGAACGATGGCTCTAGCAAAGAGTAATTTACTGTATTCGCTGTCAGAGAAAGTAACAACATCGTCCCGATAACGATGTCCTAATTCCAGCTCTGAGAGTAATTGCTTACCTTTTTTTTCTGCCAGAAGAGGTTTCATCCCGCTAATGAGAAGTGGTTGAATAATGTTTTCAAGAGCACTGACATGGTTAACCAAGGGGAGCCAACGTGCTGCGGTTCCTATTTTTCTTCTTAGTGTTGAGAGTTGCTTGTCATTTGTTTTTTTAAGCGATTGATCTAATACAAATAGATCTCCCTTGCTGATACGTAATAATCCCACTAGCAACATGAAAAAAGTGGTTTTACCTGAACCGGCTTTGCCAACGATTGAGACGTACTCACCAGCGTTGATCTCACAGCTTAATGCTTTGAGCGCCTCATAGCCGGAGGGATAGGTATAACTAACCTGTTCAAATCGAATCATTCTATTAAGGCATCCACAAAAGAGGTTGCTGAAAAAGGTTGTAGATCATCAAGTTGCTCTCCAACACCAACAAACAATATGGGTTTAGGGCACTCACCTGCAATAGCTGCCACTACGCCCCCCCGGGCCGTACCATCTAATTTGGTGACAATAAGTCCTGTTAATTGCAAGGCATCGTCAAAGGCTTTGACTTGGGTGAGTGCATTTTGTCCTGTATTGGCGTCTAACACTAAAATCACTTCATGGGGGGCGCTGGGGTCAGCCTTTGAAATGACCCGTTTTACTTTTTTAATTTCTTCCATTAAATGTAATTGGGTCGGTAGGCGACCTGCCGTATCGGCTATCAACACATCAATGTTTCTTGCTTTAGCAGCTTGTATGGCTTCAAATATGACGGCAGCAGAATCTCCTTTTTCTTGGGTGATCACATCTACCTTATTACGCTCCCCCCAGGCCACAAGCTGGGCCACAGCGGCGGCTCTAAATGTGTCACCGGCTGCCAAAAGTACACTGTAGTTATGATTTTGAAGATGCTGTGCGAGTTTTCCAATGGAGGTGGTTTTTCCCGCTCCGTTGACGCCTGCAAATACCAACACGAAGGGTTTAGCGCGATCAGGATTAAAGTTTTTTTCCAGGGGCGAGAGCAAATCAATTAACATGGAGCGTAACAGAGGCTTAAGGTCTTCAGCTTGTTCAACCTGATGTTCTTTGGCTTGTGATTTTAGTTTTGTAATTAGTTGCTGCGTGGTTTTAATGCCAACGTCAGCCAAAATAAGCGCTTCTTCTAGTTCGTCGAACCATGCATCGTTAAGTCGACCTGTGAATAGGCTGCTAACTTTACTTTGTAAGTTATCGCGGGTTTTTTTAAGACCGTTTTTAAGACGTTGTAGCCAGCCTGCTTGCTCAGCTTTGACTTCGGTGACTTCTTTTGATGATTTCTTAAAAAAACTAAACATTGGATAATAATAGCTCTTTTATGTGTAAAAAGTGATTTTACCTGATCTATGCTCAAGGAAAACAAAGGAAAGGTTAAAATAATTGGTGGTAAGTGGCGCGGGCGGTGGCTGGAATTCTCTGGTGTGGAGGATTTAAGGCCTACCCCGAACCGCGTACGAGAAACGCTCTTTAATTGGCTCGGACAAACTATGACGGATAAAATCTGTCTTGATCTCTTTGCAGGTAGTGGGGCGCTTGGGTTTGAAGCCCTTTCACGGGGAGCATTAAAAGCGGTATTTGTAGAAACTTTTCCAGCTTCAGTAAAAGCGTTAAAACAAAATGCCGCAAAACTTAATGCCGACAACATGAGCATTATCAGCACAGACAGTTATCAATGGCTGAAGACGGATAAACAAGAGTACGATATCATCTTTTTAGATCCACCCTTTACCAAGACCGATTACGATGCTCTTTTAGAGCTTGTGGCTGATAAATTGGCGCCAGGGGGGGTGGTTTATTGTGAATCACCCAAGGGACTCGTGGTTAACGAAAAATGGTCGGTTATAAAACAAGCCCAAGCCGGTCAAGTACAATACCAACTATTACAAGAAAACTAGGACTTTTATGAAAACTAAGGCAGTCTATGCAGGGACATTTGATCCATTGACGCTAGGTCATGAGGATATTATTCGTCGTGGCGCTCGATTGTTTGGTGAAGTCATTGTTGCCATTGCCGATAGCCGGAATAAACGTCCATTGTTTTCCTTAGACGAGCGCGTTGAATTGGCCCGTAACTGTTTGAGTCATTTACCTAATGTGAGGGTGGAGGGCTTTTCTGGGTTGCTGGCTGACTTTCTTAAAGTTAACCAAGCTAATGTGATTTTGAGGGGGTTAAGGGCGGTCTCTGACTTCGATTTTGAGTTTCAGATGGCTGGAATGAACCGCCGCTTACATCCTGATGTCGAAACCTTATTCTTAACGCCCTCTGATCAATATATGTTTATATCATCGACTATTGTTAGAGAAATCGCTTTGTTGGATGGGGATGTGAGTCAGTTCGTTAGCCCCAAAGTGATTGTCGCTCTTGAACAAAAAATGCAGTCGTTGCAAAAAGGAAGTAGTTAAATGGCTTTAATGATTACCGATGAGTGCATCAATTGTGATGTATGTGAACCTGAATGCCCTAATGATGCCATTAGTCAAGGGATTGAGATTTACGAAATCAATCCAAATAGCTGTACTGAATGTGTGGGTCACTACGATACCCCTCAATGCCGAGAGGTGTGCCCTGTCGATTGTATTCCGCTTAATCCAGAGTTTGTGGAAACTCAAGAGCAGCTCAAAGCAAAATATGATCAGTTAATGAAGAAGAAAAACCAAGCTGCTTAATTGGGAGTTTTATATATGCGTTTTTGGAAAAAAAGCTTAGTAGTAACATTGGCTTTAAGTGGCTTTGCCGCCCCTGTTTGGGCTGTAAATGAGCCTAATGACCTGTTAACACCAGAGAGAATGTTTGAGTTTTTTATTGGTGAGATTGCCGCTCAGCGTGGACAGTTTGATATCGCCATCGGCGAGATGACCGATCTTGCCAAGGATACAAAGGATCCGCGCATTGCTCAACGCGCCACAGAAATGGCGCTGTATGCAAAACGCTATCATGCTGCCATTGAGACCCTCGATTTGTGGTTAACAGAGGAGCCTAACGCTCCAGAGGCTCATCAAATCTTGTCTGCCCTATTATTTACCAACGTATCAGCTGATGAATTAAGTAAAGTGATTAAAGACTGGTTAGCCACCAACCCCTCTGGGGTTGAGGCTATGTTCGATGGCTTAACGCCACCGATTGTTCAAATGCATGATACTCAAGAAGCCTATCAATTAACTAAAAACATTACTGATGATTACGATCAAAGCCCGGCAGCGCAATATTTGCTCTCTATCACCGCTTTCCAAGCAGGGCACCCTGATGATGCTCTGTCCGCTGTTAGTCACCTATTGGATCTAAGGGGAGATTTAGAAAAAGCTGCCATGTTGAAAGGGCAAATTTTAGGACATACCCATCCTCAAGATGCCCTAGATTTTTACCAGCAATATCTCAATCAGTATCCAGATACTCAGAATGTAAGATTAAGTTATGCCCGTGAATTGGTGAATCAAAAACAGTTCCAAAAGGCGCGAGATCAATTCGTTTATTTGGTGAAAAAAAATCCACGTAATACAGATATTAAGTTGGCGGTGGCTTTGTTGACATTGCAATTAAAAGATTATGGGGTAGCCATCAATCAATTAAACGAGCTATTAAGTCAAGGATTCTCCGATCCAAGCGCCATACATTATTACTTAGGGCAAGCGGAGGAAGAGCAAAAGCACTGGCAGTTAGCCTTAGATCAGTATGCTCAGGTAAAAGAGGGAGATCAATATTTTAATAGCCAAATTAGATTAGCCCTAATTACGGCGAAACAAAAAAACCTAGAGACGGGACTTGATATTATTCATCGCCTTCACGCACAAGATGATCAGCAGATTGAACAATTGTTTTTTAGTGAAGAGGAAATGCGACGAGATGCTGGAGATTTGCAAGGGGCTTTTAACCTGATTGACCATGCGTTAAAGCATCAACCGGAAAACGTAAATATGCTCTACGAGCAGGCTATTTTGGCTGACCGACTTAATCGCTTTGATGTGGTTCAAGATAATTTGAAAAGGGTTATCGCTCTTCGCCCTAATTATGCTCAAGCTTATAACGCCTTAGGTTACAGCATGACCGAAAGAGGAATAAAATTGGATGAAGCGAAGCGCCTTATCGAAAAAGCGTTAACGATTACGCCAGATGACCCTTTTATTTTAGACAGTCTTGGTTGGGTAAATTACCGCTTAGGAAATAATGTAGATGCTTTACATGCTCTAAAACAAGCTTATGCTATGCAAGAAGATCCTGAAATTGCTGCCCATTTGGGTGAGGTATTGTGGAAGTCTGACAATCAAGATGAAGCCAGAACCATTTGGCAAAAAAGTTTACTTTTGCATCCTGATAACAGTGCGCTGAAAGATACGGTACATCGTTTTATCCCCTAGTGCTATGTGGTTTAGAAAAATCCATTGGTTACTATTGGCGTTAATTCTTTCATCCTGCGCAACACAAAACAGGCTTGATCTTACTCAAGATCAGGTAGAAGGTACGGGGGTCATTGATTATGTGTCCTTTGTCGGCCGCCTGGCTGTTGCCGATAACGAGCACAGTGATAGCGGTTCAATTGAGTGGCGAGGCGATTTTTTAAAACAACATATTGTCTTGCTCTCTCCCATTGGCACCACTGTGGCTGAGGTGAGTCACCAACCTTTGCAAACACAAATTAGTTTGTCGCAAGACCAAACGGTAACAGCCCAGAATGTGGAAGAGGTAACACAAAAGATGCTTGGTTACCCTCTTCCTTTAGAGGGGATGCCTTGGTGGATTTTAGGACAAGGCTGGCCCTCTACCCCTGCTGTGATAGTTCACGATTCAGAAGGTCGGGTTAGCGCGATTCATCAAGAGAGTTGGGATATTACCTATTCCGAGTGGCAAAAAATCAATGACCTTTGGTTACCCAAACGAATAAACTTAACTCAAGAGGGAGTGAGAATCCGAATTCGTGTGGATAAATGGCATATCCTGAGACGTTAAGATGATGCCAAATAGCCTGACTCTGACAGCCCCAGCAAAGCTTAACTTGTTTTTACACATTGTTGGGCGTCGCAGCGATGGCTATCATCTATTGCAGTCCCTCATGACGTTTATTGATTTTAATGATGAAATCACGCTGTCATTACGTACAGATGGCCTGATAAGGCGTCTTGGTCAATATGGGGTTGATGAAGAAGAGGATTTGGTCGTAAAGGCAGCGAGGCTTTTGCAATCTCATGCCAAAGCAAACTTAGGCGTTGATATTGCCTATAAAAAAAGAATTCCCATGGGTGGCGGATTAGGTGGCGGCAGCTCAGATGCAGCCAGTGTATTAATTGGTTTGAACAAATTGTGGCGTTTAGGTGTAAGTAGGCGGGAGTTAGAGGAACTTGGAATCATTTTAGGCGCAGATGTCCCCTTTTTTGTGGGTGGGGAGAGCGCCTTTGTTGAGGGGGTGGGGGAAATTCTTCACCCCTTCCACGTGCCCCCCCGCTGGTTTTTGGTGTTAAATCCAGGAATTGGAGTGAGCACCGCCGAAGTGTTTAGGGATCCAGAATTGACAAGAGATTCACAACCAGTCAAAATGTCAAACTTTTCAGGAATAATTGGGCGTAATGATTTGCAACCAGTCGTTGTAAAACGCATTCCTGAGGTTGGTTTACTACTGGATTGGCTAAGGCAGTGGGGAGATGCCAGAATGTCTGGCTCAGGCACCTGTTGTTTTGTGGCCTTTGATAGTCAAGAAGAGGCTTATCAAGCCTGGTTAGCTAAACCAGTTCAATTTGATGGATTTATAGCTCGCAGTATGAATTATCATCCACTGCGAGAGTGGTTGTAAGCAGCAGGGGAGTCGCCAAGTGGTAAGGCACCGGATTTTGATTCCGGCATTCGTAGGTTCGATCCCTACCTCCCCTGCCATTTTTATTTTTAAACTTATTAATAGTCAGAGGTTGTTGAGAGTTCCATGTCATCCGCTAACTTAATGGTTTTTACTGGAACAGCCAATCCTAAGCTTGCAAGTGAAGTTGCTAATCACTTAAATATCTCAGTGGGTAGAGCAACGGTAGGGCGTTTTAGTGATGGTGAAGTGATGGTGGAGATTCTTGAGAATGTCCGTGGTAAGGATTGTTTTATTTTGCAATCGACCTGTGCTCCAACCAATGACCACTTAATGGAAATCATGGTCATGACTGATGCCTTACGTCGAGCATCAGCAGCTAGAATTACTGCAGCGATACCCTATTTTGGTTATGCCAGGCAAGATCGACGACCGCGTTCAGCAAGAGTGGCTATTTCTGCTAAGGTGGTCGCCAACATGTTGCAGGGCGTTGGTGTAGATAGACTGTTGACCATGGATTTACACTCGGATCAAATCCAAGGCTTTTTTGATATTCCGGTGGACAATGTTTATTCCACACCTGTCTTTTTAGGGGATATTTGGCGCGAAGCTTATCCTAATCTAACGGTTGTGTCTCCCGATGTGGGGGGGGTTGTCAGGGCCCGCGCGGTTGCAAAACGATTAGAGGCTGACTTAGTTATTATTGATAAGCGGCGCCCTAAGCCCAATGTGGCTCAAGTGATGAATGTGATCGGAGATGTGGCCGGAAAAACCTGTCTTATTATGGATGACATGGTGGATACAGCCAATACCTTGTGTGAAGCTGCCGCTGCTTTAAAATCCCATGGCGCCAGTAAAGTTTTGGCTTATATTACTCATCCTGTTTTATCTGGGAATGCCCCAAATAGAATTAAGGAATCTGCCTTAGATGAGTTGGTTGTAACTGACACCATTCCGCTGTCAGACTTGTCTTCTGCTTGCCCTAAAATTAGGCAACTGGGTATTTCTGAAATAATGGCCGAGACTATACGTCGTATTAGTGATGAAGACTCAGTGAGTTCTTTATTTATGGAGTAGTACCCTCATTATCTGGTCGCGGATAATGTGGTTTTTTTAATGTAACTTAAAGGAAACTAACATGGAAATCAAAGTAACCCAAAGAAGCGTACAGGGCACTGGAGCGAGCCGCCGCCTGCGCCGTCAGGGACGTGTTCCTGGCATTGTTTATGGCGGAGGAGCTGAAGCTCTTGCAATCGAATTGGATCACAATGAGATTTATCATAAACTGCGTCAAGAGTCATTTCACTCATCTATTCTCACCATGAAAATGGATGACAAAACAGAACAGGCTTTGTTGCGTGATGTGCAAATGCACCCCTTCAAACCGATTGTTTTGCACGTGGATTTCCAGCGCGTTAATGCCAATGAAAAAATTCATATGAAAGTGCCTTTGCACTTCGTTAACGGAGATATTTCTCCTGCAGTAAAACTCTCTGGCGCCATTATCAGTCATATTTTCAACGAAGTGGAAGTTCTGTGTTTACCGCAAAATCTTCCGGAATTCATTGAAGTGGATTTAAAAGAGTTAACCGTTGGTCATTCATTGCATTTGGCTGATGTTAAAGCCCCAAGTGGTATTGAGTTTGTGGCTGTGGTTAAAGGCGAAAATCCTGCTGTGGTCTCTGCCGTGTTGCCACGTGCAGCGAAGGCTGATGATGACAACGCTCCAGTTGTCTCGGCAGCGGACGTGCCAGCGGCCAATCAAAAAGCGCCAGCTAACCCTGAAAAATAACGATGTAAAAACACTATTAGCAAAGAAACTCTCTTCTTTGCTAATAGTGGGTCGTAACTCATGGAGTCGACTGTGCGTTTAATTGTGGGACTAGGAAATCCTGGTAAAGAGTATGAGCCTACGCGCCACAATGCGGGATTTTGGTTCGTCGATCGTTTAAGTGAAGCCTTTCATGGTGCGTGGCGTTTAGAGTCACGTTACCAGTCACAACTTTCCTCTATTCGTATAGAGCAACAGGACATTTGGTTACTAAAGCCCCTGACCTACATGAATGAGAGTGGCAGAGCAGTTTCTTTATTCAGTCAGTTTTATCGTTTACTACCCTCAGATATTCTAGTTGTACATGATGAGCTTGATTTATCCGCAGGCGAAGTCAAGTTAAAGTTTGGTGGTGGCAGTGCCGGCCATAATGGTCTAAAAGACATCACCCGTGCCATATCAACTCCTGAGTATTGGCGTTTACGCTTAGGGATAGGGCATCCAGGGGAGCGTCATCGGGTCGCTGATTATGTTTTAAACCGACCCACTCAAGCTGAACGGGTAGCGATTGATGAGGCGATGGATACGGCGCAAAGTATCATGCCTGAGTTTTTGATTGGCTCTAAAGAAAAGGCCATGAAGCAACTTCATTCAAAAGAGAAGAGGTGAGCCATTGATCTGTCGCTATCAGCGTAACGTTATTTCATGGGTGGTAGGAATTATTGGTTTCTTCTTATCTTGCTCAGTATTAGCCGCCTCTAAACAAGAAATTGACGCAGAGGTCAGAGAGACACTACAACAGTTTCATCATTACTCCAGTGCTGGAGCGGAGTTGATGAATCAGGCCGCTGGCTATCTGGTTTTTCCGCAGATCATCAAGGCGGGGGTGGGCTTGGGTGGATCATACGGAGAGGGGGCCTTAATCGTCAATGGTCAAACTGTTAGTTATTACAATATTGCTTCAGCCTCTTTTGGCTTTCAGCTGGGTGTTGAGTCACACAGTGCCGTTATTTTGTTCATGAAACAACCCGCCTTGAATGGCTTTCGTCGGAGCCCAGGTTGGCAAATAGGTGTGGATGGCACGGTGGCTTTAGCCACTTTAGGTGCTGGGGGTAGGATTGATACACAAACGCTTAACCAGCCAGTTATTGGCTTTGTGTTTTCAAATAAAGGATTAATGTTTGATTTAAGTCTTGAGGGATCTAAAATCACTCAAGTTTATCGTTAAGTGAATGGTGGATTAAGTTATGAGTTTACAGTGCGGTATTGTAGGGCTTCCTAATGTAGGTAAATCAACGCTCTTTAATGCATTGACCAAGGCGCAAATTGCGGCAGAGAATTATCCTTTTTGTACCATTGAACCCAACGTGGGTGTGGTTGAGGTTCCCGATCCTCGCTTAAAGCAGTTGGCTCAAATCGTTTCCCCGGAAAGAGTGCTTCCAGCTGTCACCGAATTTGTTGATATTGCAGGATTGGTTGCGGGGGCTTCAAAAGGGGAGGGACTCGGTAACCAGTTTTTGGCCAATATCAGAGAAACTGACGCCATCGCTCATGTGGTTCGTTGTTTTGAGGATTCTAATGTCATTCATGTGGCAGGCCGCGTTGACCCTGTGGATGATATCGAAATTATTAATACAGAGTTGGCCCTGGCTGATTTATCCACAATAGAAAAAGCCGTTCAGAGAGCACAAAAAACAGCTCGGGCGGGGGATAAAGAGGCCGTTCGATTGTTGGCTATTTTGGATGTGATTCAAGGTAAACTCAATCAAGGGATTCCCGTCAGAGCCATGGGTTTTGATGAGGAAGAAAAGGCATTAATTAAACCCCTGTGCCTTATCACGGCCAAACCCACCTTATATGTGGCCAACGTTGCTGAAGGAGGCTTTAACAACAATCCTTTACTCGATAAAGTCATGGCCTATGCCAAACAAGAGGGTGCGCCGGTGGTGCCTATATGCGCTGCTATTGAAGCGCAATTATCAGATCTAAGTGATGAAGATAAATTACTTTTTCTCTCTGATATGGGGCTAGAGGAGCCTGGATTAGATCGGTTAATCAGGGCTGTATATAAATTACTGGGCCTCGAAACTTACTTCACGGCAGGTGTCAAAGAAGTACGTGCATGGACAATTCGAGCGGGAGCGACTGCGCCTCAGGCAGCGGGAGTGATTCATAATGACTTTGAAAGAGGGTTTATACGAGCCGAAGTGATTGGTTTTGAAGACTACATGGCATGCCAAGGAGAGTCAGGAGCCAAAGAGGCGGGTAAAATGCGTTTAGAGGGGAAAGAGTACCGGGTGCGTGATGGTGATGTTATGCATTTTAGGTTTAATGTATAATTAGGAATTAACAATTCTTTACAAAATTGTTACAAAACACAAATAACAAGCGGTTGTAGGAGTAAGCTATTAATTCGATTTACATGAAGGGAAAAAAATCATCGGCAGTGTTACTGTTGCATGGTTTATATGGTACCCCTCAACAATTACAATATATTGGTCGTAAACTCAATGTACAAGGTGGGTTTAGCGTTTGTATTCCCAATATTCAAGGTTATTCTGTGTTTGATAACCCTGAGGCCAATGTCACCACCAAATGGCCCCATTGGCTCGAGCAAATTGAGGCACGTTTTGATGCATTAAAGCGTGAATATGATGAGGTCAGTGTGGCAGGTCTTTGTATCGGTGCTGATTTATCCCTTGAACTTGCTGCCAAAAGAAGCCCTGATATTCACTCATTAATCTTGTATTCAGCACCCTTGCGATATGATGGTTGGAATGTCACATGGATGCGCTGGCTTAAGTTTTTAGGTTACTACACGCCAATTCGTTACTTTTGGTCTTTAACCGAAAGGCCGCCTTATGGACTTAAAGATGAGCGTATTCGACAGTGGGTTGCTCATCAAATGGAAAAGAAAGGCTCCTCTGCCATCGGTTCTTCCTCGTCCCCCCTAACGGGTGTATTAGAGTCCGAGAGATTAATGCGCAGTGTTCGCAGAAAATTACACAAAATTTCAGCACCAACACTTATAATACATGCTGTTGAAGATGATCTTGCAAGCCCTAAAAATGCGGATTTGATCGAAAAAAGTATTTCTTCCACAGTGATTAAGAAAGTGTTGTTAAATAACTGTTATCATATAATTACTATGGATTTTGAGAAGGAGCGAGTAGCTCAAGAGACATTGAGTTTTCTTCAAAGGCAGCCGGAAGTTGACATTGCCCCACAAAAAACCAATTTATCACTTGTTAGCTAGTGAAGAGTATTCATGAATTCATTACCTGTTATACAAAAAATGCTTGTAGAAGAATTTGGTCTAACTGAAGATCAAGTAAAACCTGAGTCTCAACTTGACGAGTTAGGCGTTGATTCATTGGCAACAGTTGAATTCATGTTTATGCTGGAAGATCGATTTAAGCTCAAGATGAGTGGTGAGCCTGTTCCAATTAAAACAGTTGGAGACATTGCGAGAGAAGTGGACGCTGCAATGGAAAAACAAGGCATTACTCTGACAGATAAGTAAAAACCTATGAATAAAGTCGTGGTGACTGGGATAGGAGCTATCACTCCACTGGGTCCTGACTTTTCTTCTTTAATGACGGCTGTATTTAATGCTCATTCTGGCGTAAGGGCGCTAGATACTTCCTGGATACACCAATTACATTCCCCTCTCGCTGCTCCCATATTGTTTCCTGTTGAAGACCATTTTACTAAGCTCAGACGCTTGATGCTGGACCGTGTGGCGCAATTGGGTTTAATAGCAGTTAAAGAAGCCATCCAGCAATCAGGTCTTAATACTTTGGCTGATGAGGGACTCCATGGAGGCGTATTTTGGGGAACAGGCATGGGTGGTGCCCATACTCTCGAGCAGGCTTATATGGACTCCTTTAGTCATCCTGAAAGCCGTCCAAGACCTACTACCATTGTTATGTTCATGACCAACTCTACAACGGGTCAAATAGGGATTGAACATAAAATAAAAGGTCCCAGTACCACTTATTCATCGGCTTGCTCATCCTCAGCGGTTGCCATTGGTGAAGCCTTTGAAGCGATTCGCTCAGGTAAGATCAACTATGCCATCGCAGGTGGCAGTGAAGCTTTATTAACCTTAGGTGTTATGAAGGCGTGGGAGTCGCTACAGACCTTAGCGCGTCCTGATGCCACTCGCCCAGAAACCTCCTGTAGACCTTTTGCTAAAGACCGTTCTGGTTTTATCTTGGGTGAAGGGGCGGCGTCGTTAATTCTTGAAAGTGAAGAGCATGCAAAGCAAAGAGGGGCTACCATTCTGTGTGAAATAGTAGGTTATGGTAACACCACAGATGCCTCACACATCACGCAACCTGATGCAGGTGGTCAAGCACGTGCCATGCGTCTTGCCTTAGAGCAAGCACAAATGACTTATCAAGATGTGGATTATATCAATGCGCATGGTACAGGAACGCAGGTGGGTGACTTGAGTGAAACCAGAGCAATCCATGAAGTGTTTAATGATTACGCTAAACAAGTACCTGTCAGCGCCACTAAAGCGTTACACGGCCATTTAATGGGTGCTACTGGGGCGGTTGAGATGGCTATCGCTATTGGTAGTCTAATGAATAAGACCATCCCAGGTACGGCTCATTTGTTTAATCCAGACCCAGAATGTGACCTTGATTATGTTTCCGAAGGTGCCAGGACACTCGCAAAACTGGACGTTGTGATGAGTAACTCCTTTGGCTTTGGTGGAAACAACGCTGTTCTTGTGGCTAAACGTTACAGCAAATAATTTCTTTGCTTCACTGTTTAAGGACTAAAGCCCCGCAGCGTGTGCCTGTTGGTCAGCATGATAGCTAGATCTCACCATGGCACCGCAGGCAGCATGTTGAAAGCCCATGGCATAAGCCTCTTCGCTAAAACGATCGAACTCCTCAGGAGTAACATAGCGTTTAACTGGTAGGTGATGCAATGTGGGTTGCAAGTATTGTCCAATGGTCAGCATGTCCGTTGAGTGTTCCCTTAAATCTCTCATTACCTCAATAATTTCTTCGTTACTTTCTCCGAGTCCCACCATCAATCCTGATTTGGTCACGATATTAGGATGGCGAGATTTAAAGGCTTTGATTAAGTTGAGTGAATGTTGATAGTCAGCACCAGGACGAGCTTCACGGTAGAGCCGAGGAACCGTTTCAAGATTGTGATTCATCACATCAGGTAAGGCCTGTCCTAGAATATCCAAGGCCACGTCTAATCGACCTCTAAAATCGGGGATGAGAATTTCAATTTGTGTTTGAGGAGAATACTCTCTGACCGCTTCAATACAGCGCACAAAATGTGATGCTCCCCCATCACGTAAATCATCACGATCTACACTGGTAATCACCACGTAATTCAGCTTTAAATTAGCAATGCTTTGAGCAAGATGAAGTGGTTCGGTCTCATCAAGGGGTTCAGGTCTACCATGCCCCACGTCACAAAATGGACAACGTCGTGTACAGCGATCGCCCATAATCATAAAGGTGGCGGTTCCTTTACTGAAACACTCACCGATATTAGGGCAGCTTGCCTCTTCACAAACGGTATGCAGTTTTTGCTCACGAAGGAGTGCTTTAATTTCCCCAAAACGTGGACTGGTAGCTGTTTTAACACGAATCCATTGAGGTTTTTTTAAGGGTTCCTGAGGAACAATCTTAATAGGAATGCGAGCGGTTTTTTGTGCCCCTTTTTCTTTTACATTCATGCTATTTTTACCTCCACCTGTAACAGGTTTGAAAGCTCAACAAGAGTTCGTTCGATGATCATTTCTTTAGTGACGTCTTGATTCCATTCTTTGACTTGTGTGGTTCTTAAACGTTCATAACCGCAGGGATTAATGAAGGTAAACGCAGTGGTATCCATATCAACATTAATCGAAAAACCATGACGACAGTAACCATTTTGGATTCTTAATCCCAGTGCCGCTATCTTAGCATTTTCCACATAAATACCTGGGGCCCCTTCAACGCGATGAGACGAGATGTTAAAAAAACCCAGCATGTTGATGACTGCTTGTTCAATGGCGGTAACGAGTTGCCTGACAGTTAAATGGTGTCTTTTTAAATCAAGTAGCAAATAAAAGATAATCTGCCCCGGACCGTGAAAGGTGATTTGCCCCCCCCGGTCAGAGCGAACCACGGGGATATTAAGAGGGTTACTTAGTAGATGACTCATTAAGCCTGCTTGACCTAAGGTGTACACCGCGGGATGCTCCAAAATCCAAAGCTCGTCCACAGTGTCACTTTGACGCTTGTGGTTAAAGGCTTTCATTGCATTAAGCGCCTCATGGTAGTCGGTTAAACCAGGGAAGCGTCGAATGAGTAAGGAGGAGGCTGTCACGTTTTGGGTAACTATAGAACCATCACCACCAAAGGATGGGCTGAGAGTTCGCGGTAGAGATTATCAAGTTGCTCACGGGACACCGCTCGAATAGTACAGGTGACACTAAGATAATTCCCCGCTCGACTGGTACGCATTTCCATAGTTCCGGCGTTAAAATCAGGAGCGTGTTTAAGAACGATCTCAAGAATCGTTTGGGCAAAACCATCAATGGTTTTACCCATGGCTTTAATTGGAAAGTCGCAAGGAAAATCAAATATATCCTCTGCTTCCTCATCATTAATAAATTCTTCACTCATCTTATTTTAGACTCTGATATAAAGAGAGTAACTGCTTAAACATCGGCCCCGGCAGTCCCGTACCAACTTTTTTTCCATCGATATCAGTAATAGGCACGATTTCGCGAGTACTCGAGGTCATCATCACTTCACTGGCGTTAGCTAATTGCTCGCGCGTTACCGTTGTTTCTCTAAAAGGAATACCTGCTTGTGTTACCAAATCAATAATTAAATCATAGGTAATACCAGGCAGAATCAAATTATTACGAGGTGGAAAAAGAACCTCACCTTGATGGACAACAATAATATTGCTGGCCGCTCCCTCTGTCACGCAACCTTCTCTGATGAGTAGACACTCAACAGCTTGTTTATCGACAGCATATTGGCGTAACAATACATTGGCAAGAAGCGCCGTAGTTTTTAAGTCACAATGAAGCCAGCGGTCATCCTCATGGGTAACAACTTTAATCCCCTGTTGCAGCCAAGCCTCAGGAACCGGTGCCATGGGTTTTGCCATAGCAAAAACAGTGGCAGGCGTATTGAGCGGAAAAGCATGATCGCGTGGCGCTACTCCGCGGGTGATTTGCAAATAGATTGAGGAATTATCGGTATCGGCCTCTTTAACCAGTTGCTCAATAATGAGTTGCCATTGATTATCCTGAAGCGGGGGAGACAAACGAATACCCGCCAAGCTTCGTTCTAATCTTTTTAAGTGCGCGGTTAAGGCAAAAGCTTTTCTGTTGTAAACCGGAATAACTTCATAAACCCCATCACCAAAAATAAAGCCACGATCTAATACAGAAACCTGGGCTTTTTCTATGGGTAGCCACTCACCGTTTAAATATACATTACTCATTTAATCATTAACCTTATTGAATCCCAGGCACGCGTGAAGGCGTTACCTAAGGGTATAGCATCCAATGATACCAAGGGAACACTCTCTATGGTTTTACCGTTATAGGTAATCTCTAACTTACCAACAGGTTGGCCTTGTAACACGGGCGCTACTATCGGCTGAAAAGTCGTCAGTATCTCATGAAAGTGACTGCTGTCCCCCGCAGGATGGGTAATCCATACATCATGGTTAAATCCCGCGTGGACCTCATGAAGACTGCCTTTGTAAGCGGTAAGTATTTTGACGGGACTGCCTTGTTTAAAGAGGAGCGTACTCTCAAAGGTTTGAAATCCCCAGTTGAGTAATTTTTGGCTTTCACTGGTGCGAGCCTTGTCACTATTGGTTCCTAGTACAACCGACAAAATACGCCGTTGTCCACGTTTGGCAGAACTAATTAAGCAGTAACCTGCTGACTCAGTATGGCCTGTTTTTAAACCATCGACACTAGGATCAATCCACAATAAGCGGTTACGGTTAGGTTGGGTAATATTGTTGTAGCGGTACTCTTTTATGGAAAAGACTGAGGAGTATTCGGGAAAATCATTCATTAAACTGCTGGCCAATTTAGCTAAATCTCGTGCAGTTGAATAGTGCTGAGGATCAGGTAGACCAGCTGCATTAACAAAATGCGTATTGGATAAACCCAATCTTGAGGCTGTAGCGTTCATGCGCGACACAAAAGCATCCTCAGAGCCTGCTACAGTTTCTGCCAAAGCAATGGTGGCGTCGTTACCTGATTGAATAATCATGCCATGAATAAGCTCATCAACGCTAACAGGTTTATTGGGTTCAATAAACATTCTAGATCCTGGTGCGCGCCATGCATGCTCTGACACGTTAACACTTTGATTAAGATTAATTTTATGATTACGTAAGGCTTCAAAGACCAAGTAGGCGGTCATCAGCTTTGTCAGTGAAGCAGGTTCAACCCGATCATCTGGGTTGAGCGTGGCCAGCAACTGATGTGATTCAATCTCTTCCAGATAATAAGCCTTCGCTGCGACATAGGGAGCGACTAAATTGGTGTTTGATGGTGTGGTGGTAGGGAGGGCTGGTGCAACAGTATCTGCATAAGCACTAACAGTAGAAATCAGTGTGGCAGCCAAGGCCATTATTCGAAAAGCATTACTCATGGTTGTTTACTCTATATTTAAATGAATTAGTTCGGAAAGACACGCTCGACCAAGACTTTGGTTGTTCCATGTCCTAGCATGCCTAATTTATAAGCTGCGGTATAACTTAAATCGATCAAGCGATCCTCTTTAAAAGGGCCGCGATCATTAACACGCACTATGACCCATTTGTGATTCTTAAGGTTAGTCACTTTGACATAACAGGGAATGGGTAAGGTGGTGTGTGCACCGGTCATTGCATACATATTGTATGACTCACCTGTTGAAGTGCGGTGATGATTATAACGTCTGCCGTACCATGATGCATAACCAATCGCGCGGTAAGGGGCATTGTTAACTTGCGGATAATACCATTTACCCAGAGCTTCGTAGGGTTTGTTGGCATACCGGTTGTAGGGTTCCCAGCGAGGAACTGCGTTAGGGACTTGATCAAGATTGGCAGGTGGATGACTCTCTGGCCCATCATCAAGATAATAGCCGCCGCCTGAGGTGGAGGAGCGGTTATAGGTGGTGGAGCAGCCACTCAACACACTGGCAAGAATCAAGAC
Source organism: Betaproteobacteria bacterium (assembly GCA_018971415.1). Classification (GTDB taxonomy): domain Bacteria; phylum Pseudomonadota; class Gammaproteobacteria; order Burkholderiales; family Ferrovaceae; genus PN-J185. The sequence goes on along the minus strand of JAGXAW010000001.1, from coordinate 49,378 downwards.
AAAGAGTAAACGATACACTTTCATTGTTTAACTAATTGACGGTGATAATTAACACTCATCAGTATGCCAATACTAATAAAAAGTGTCACTAATGATGTTCCGCCATAACTTAAGAAAGGCAGTGGCACACCCACAACAGGCAAAATACCGCTGACCATCCCCATATTGACAAACGTGTAAGTGAAAAGTGTCATGGACAGGGTTCCGGCGATTAAGCGCGAGAAAGGACTTGATCCTTCAGTGGCAATAAAAAATCCTCTAACAATCATGATTAACATTAAGCTCAGAAAAACCAGCTCACCGATTAATCCAAACTCTTCACCAAAAACAGCAAAAATAAAATCAGTACTGTGTTCAGGAAGAAAATCCAAATGAGATTGTGTTCCATGCAGCCACCCTTTACCTAAAATGCCTCCCGAGCCTAAGGCGATCATGGACTGTAGAGTGTGATAACCAGTACCCAGAGGATCTTTTGCGGGATCTAATAAAGTTAAAATACGCTGCTTTTGGTAATCATGAAGGATGTGCCATACAAGTGGCATAGAGGCGAGCGCGCCAAAAAACAAAACCAATAAGACGCGCCAGGAGAGTCCAGCTAACAAAATCACATAAAAGCCTGAACTGGCAATCAATAAGGCAGTCCCAAGATCTGGCTGTTTGATGACCAAGGCGACAGGAACAAGAAGTAACAATGTGGCCACCATAAAGTCAAACCAATAGCGGTCTTTACCTCTTTGATCAAAGTAACTGGCAAGCGTTAGAGGTACTGCGATTTTCATGAACTCAGAGGGTTGTAAATGCAAGGAGCCTATATGAAGCCAACGCCTTGCCCCATGGCTGACTTCTCCAAATAGGGCCACAGCGATCAGTAACGCTAAAGAGAAAAAATAAATAGGAAAAGCCAGTTTCTGTATTTTATTGGGTGAAACGCTGGCAAGGACCCACATTAATATAAAGGCAATCAAATAATTCTTGGCTTGACCAACCGTTTTTATCATATCCATGCCTGAGGCACTGTAGAGTACCACTAATCCAATAATCATCAGTATAAGACTGGTATTAAACAAGATCTTGTCTAGTGGCTTTAAAAAGCGATCAATCAGTTTTTTAATCATGCTCCGGCTCTTCGCTTTGGGAGTGACTCGTTGAAGGGGGCTCTGGGACAGCGCTAGTGGGTAGTCCCAATAAGTAATTGTCCATGACTTGTCGTGCTATTGGGGCCGCAGTTGATCCGCCGTGTCCGCCGTTTTCCACAAGCACCGCCAAAGCTATGGTGGGCTTATCCGCCGGCGCAAAGGCCACAAAAAGCGCATGGTCTCGATGAAACTCTGAAGTCTGTCCAGCGTTATACTTTTGTCCCTGCTTAACACCAATCACTTGCGCTGTCCCTGTTTTTCCAGCAATGAGGTAACTGGCATGGGCGCCAGCTACGGCGGCTGTGCCGCCAGGCTTTGTCACATCTACCATAGCGTCTCGAATGATATTGTAATGCTCATCACTGATGGGGATACGATTGATCACCTCAGGCTTGATTTCAGTGACCACATTGGTTTGAGGGTTTTTCGTTGACTTGAGCAGATGAGGGCGCATCATGACACCGTGATTTGCAAAGGTTGCAATTGCATTGGCTAATTGCAGGGGAGTCACCAGCGTGTAGCCCTGTCCGATACCGCTGATAATGGTTTCTCCGGTATACCAGTCTTGATGGTAGCGTTTTCTTTTCCAGGCGGTGGAAGGATATAAACCAGATAACTCTCCATCAAGATCAATTCCTGATTTTTTACCAAAACCAAACTCAGTAAAAAAATCATGCATCTGATCAATGCCTAATAGATTAGCTAAGCTGTAATAGTAGGTATCGCAGGATTGTACAATGGACAAATGCATGTCCACTGACCCATGTCCTTGAGTGCGCCAATCACGGTAGTGATGGGTAGATCCAGGGAGGGCATAATAGCCTGGATCGCTAATAGTGGCTTGTGCACTGCGTACCCCAGAATTTAGTGCAAGTAGTGCCATTAGCGGTTTGATGGTTGATCCAGGAGGATACTGTCCTCTCAGGGCTCGATCATTTAAGGGCCTGTTGGGTGAGTTGTTGAGTTCATTCCAATGTTCTTGATCGATCCCATCGACAAATAAATTAGGATCAAATCCGGGCTGACTGACAAAAGCCAGAATCTCCCCCGTGTTAGGGTCAATGGCAACCAATGCCCCTCGATGATCACCAAAGGCTTTTTCAGCAGCCAATTGTAATTTGGCATCAATAGTTAAAATTAAATCGGTACCTGGGACCGGAGGGGAATAAGATAAGGTTCTTACGCCATGACCTGAGGAATCTGTCTCCACTTGCTCTGAGCCTGTTAAACCATGAAGCAAGGATTCGTAATGTGCTTCAATACCCAGTTTACCAATATGGTTAGTACCACGGTAAGCGTCTAATTTGTCCTCATCGTCTAAACGATCAAGATCGTTTTGATTAATCCGACTAATATATCCGACAACGTGAGAGGTGGCCTCAGACAGAGGATAATTACGGATTAGGCGTGATTCAATATTGACGCCCTTAAAGGCATAGCGATGAACTGAAAACTTAGCAATCTCCTCTTCAGTTAAGCGACTTCGTATGGCAACTGGAGCGAGACCATGAGATTCTTCGTTCAGTTTTTGAAAAAGTTTTTTGTCAGAGGCGGTAATTGTAATAATTCGTGAGAGCTCGTCAATAACCTGGTCAACGGGAGCACTCTCTCTTGGATTAATTTCGAGCGTATAGGTAGGGGTGTTATCAGCCAGCGTAATTCCGTTACGATCAAAAATATTACCGCGGTTAGGTACCACAGGAACAATACTGATACGGTTAGCTTCAGCCAGCGTATGGTAATAACTGTAAGAGATAACCTGCAACCAAATGAGACGAACAAGTAAAACCAAAAACAAAACAACAATTAAGCTCAACAGTATTTTGATGCGCAGCTGAAAGTCCCAGCGCTCTAGTTGAGGATTACGCAGTGAAACTCTTTTTCTCATGAGTTTTTAGTAGAGAATTTGGCCTCAACCACATAGGGGGTAATCAGCCAACATATACTAGAGAGAACGCTTTGACTAAACCAAATGAGATGAGGTGTTGTGTCATTAGTGACATAAACAATTACAGTAATTAGTAATTGATTGAGTAAAAAAGCAGGCAACAGATGCAATGCTTGATTCGCGGCATAAAAAGTCAAGATACGTTGACGATAAATGGACAATAACCAAAACACCACACTAAAACTTAACGCATGAACACCCAAAATTGAGCTTTGTGCAACATCGGCAATGAGGCCAAAGACAAAAAAAGCTGAACCATTAATGACACGAGGTTCGTGTATTCCCCAGTACAGCAACACAATTAATATCCAGTTGGGTTCAATGAGTTGTGCATATCCTGACCAAGGCAGTAGAGTGAGCACGACAGCGATCAGTAAGGTGAACACAATTCGACTCATGGGTGCCGGTCGTTTAATGGATTGGTTTACGTTAGAGATCATCATGGTAGAAGTTATTTTTTCTTTTTATTGTTTTTCTTTTTATCTTGAGCAACTGGAGCGCTAGCAAGAGGGGTAATTTGCTGGCTGAGCTCATCGCTTAAGATGGGACTTAAAACGGCTAAATAATGACCAGAGCGCAGAACATGGTTAGCGCGACAACGAACCTTGAAATAAGCAGAGTTACTCTCTTTTGTGACTGAGATAACTTGGCCAATGGGAATCCCTGTGGGATAAACTCCCCCAAGCCCTGAGCTGACTATTTCGTCCCCCACTTTAAAGTCGCTAGTAATAGGAACATACATCACATCAAACAAATCATTCAGACCTTCTCCTTCAGTGAAAGAGCGGTAACCTGTTCTCAGGTTTTCAATGGGAACAGAGAGGTTTTTATCACTTACCAAGGTGACTTCACTGCTCTTGAGGAAAAGCGCTGTGACTTGGCCAATTAAACCCTCTGAGGTCAATACCGGAGAGCCAATCTTAAAACCTTGGGCTGAGCCGCCGTCAATCATTAATTTTTGATGAAATGGGTTATGTGATTCATACAGGGTTTCACTGAGCTGAATGGATGTATTGCCATGTTCTTTAAGACCAATGAGAGCTTCTAATTCTTTATTTTTTTTATCAAGAAGTGTTTGGTTTTCAATCAAGACATGGGTTTTTAATAATTCGAGTTTTAATCGCTGATTCTCTGCCAGGAGTGCTAGTTGGTTACTAAATAGATTGGTCACTTGCTTGGTGAGGTGCGAGGGGAGGTTAGCCAGCGCTTGGAGAGGTTCTAGGGTGATATAGACAATATTTCTAAGGGCGTTTAATTGATGGAAGTGGTTGTCAACAACGATGGCAAACAACGCCAAAAGAATGTAAAGAGATTGTCTTAGCCAAAGGGATACGCCGCGCGTAAAAAGTTGAGGAGTACGTGTGCTCATAAGTATCGGTTTAAGTTAACACGTACCCTCAATTATCCTTCAATCAGTGGTAAAGACCATACCTAGGCGATCAATTTCCTCCAAAGCGCGACCGCAACCACGAACTACGCAAGTTAGAGGATCCTCCGCCACCCATACTGGTAACCCTGTCTCTTCGCTCAGCAAGCGATCCAGATCTCTAAGAAGAGCTCCACCGCCTGTTAATACCATTCCTCTGTCAGCAATATCCGCGCCTAATTCAGGGGGAGTTTGCTCTAAAACAAAATGAATCGTGCCAATGATTGAGTTAAGGGGATCAGTTAAGGCCTCTAACACTTCGTTACTGGAAATGGTGAAGGTTCTGGGCACTCCCTCAGCGAGGTTACGTCCTTTTACTTCCATTTCTTTCACTTCAGAACCTGGGAAGGCTGAACCAATATTTTTCTTAATTTGTTCAGCAGTAGTCTCACCAATTAACATTCCGTAGTTACGGCGGATGTAATTAATAATCGCCTCATCAAATTTATCCCCACCGGTTCGCACCGATGAAGAGAACACCAATCCCCCTAAGGAGAGAACACCTACCTCAGTGGTACCGCCGCCGATATCCACCACCATCGATCCTGTGGCCTCGGCAACAGGAAGATTGGCGCCAATGGCCGCTGCCACGGGTTCTTCGATTAAATATACCTGTCTTGCACCAGCACCTAAAGCTGATTCTCTGATAGCCCGTCTTTCCACCTGGGTGGAGCCACAGGGAACACAAATAATGATTCGAGGGCTAGGTGATAAGAGCCTCGACTCATGAACTTGTTTAATGAAGTATTTGAGCATCTGCTCGGTAATGGTAAAATCAGCGATCACGCCGTCTTTCATAGGGCGGATGGCAGTGATATTACCGGGAGTGCGTCCTAACATGGCTTTAGCTGCCAGACCTACAGCTTGAATAACTTTTTTGCCTTGGGTTTCCCCATCTTGGCGAATGGCAACCACGGAGGGTTCGTTAAGAACAATCCCTTTGCCTCTTGAGTAAATCAAGGTGTTGGCTGTACCCAAATCGATAGCTAAGTCGTTGGAAAAATACCCGCGTAGAAATTCGAACATAAACACTGCCCTTATAGATAGACTTTTTAGCCTATTATGATACCTGATTCAGGCACTGCTTTAAAGTAAAGGACATAGAAAATTGTGAGTTTATCAGATCAAGAATTAAAGCATCTTGCGCGCCTAGCTAGAATCCACGTTGAAGAGAATGAGCTTAATGCTCTTAAAGATCAGCTGGGTCGTGTTTTTAAGTTAATTGACGCATTGCAAGCCGTTGATACAAAAGGAATAGAGCCTTTATCCCATTCGCTATCTTTAAGCCAGCCTTTGCGTGAGGATAAGGTCACTGAGATTGATTCAAGGGAGAGTTATCAGGCTATCGCCCCGCAGGTTGAGAAAGGGCTCTATATTGTTCCTAAGGTTATTGAGTAAAGCATGGATATTTCTTCTTTAAGCGTCAAAAAAATTAAGCAACTTATTGATTCAAAAGCCTTATCTGCTTTTGAGCTGGCTGGGCTTTATTTGCAACGGATTGAAAAATTAAATCCTGAGTTAAACGCCTTTATCACCGTTGATGCTGATAAAACGCTGGCCCAAGCCAAGCAGTTGGATCAGGCTATTTGGCAAGGAGAGAGTCGTCCTTTGATGGGGGTCCCTTTGGCCCACAAAGACATTTTTTGCGCCAAGGGCTGGTTAACCACCTGTGGCTCTAAAATGTTGGCTAATTTTGTTGCTCCCTATGACGCCCATGTGGTGGAGGCCTTTAACCGAAGTGGAACGATCACTTTAGGTAAAACTAACATGGATGAGTTTGCCATGGGCTCCAGTAACGAAACCTCTTACTTTGGGGCTGTAAAAAACCCGTGGAATTTGGGTAAAGTGCCAGGTGGTAGTTCAGGTGGCTCTGCTGCCGCAGTGGCAGCGCGCTTAGCGCCACTTGCCACCGCCACAGACACCGGCGGATCAATTCGTCAACCTGCAGCATTGTGTGGTGTTAGTGGTTTGAAACCCACTTATGGCAATGTTTCTCGTTATGGCATGATTGCTTACGCCTCAAGTCTTGACCAGGGCGGTTTGATGGCGGTCTCTGCGGAGGATATCGCCTATGGAATGAATAGCCTGGTGGGTCACGATGAGCGAGACTCAACCTCGGTTAAGCGGGCAGAGGAGGATTTCACAAGCCAGCTTAATAACCCCTTAAAAGGATTACGTATTGGGTTACCTGAGGAATTTTTTAAAGAAGGTGTTGATACTGATGTGGCTCAAGCCGTTGAGCAAGCAATTCAGGAGTTAGAAAAATTAGGGGCTGTTCGTGTTCCACTGAAACTGCCTAATACCTCACTGTCTGTGCCTGTTTACTATGTGTTAGCGCCGGCCGAGGCCTCAAGCAATCTATCGCGCTTTGATGGTGTTCGTTATGGACATAGAACCAAAGACTACCGTAACTTGATTGAGCTTTATGAAAAAACCCGGGCAGAGGGGTTTGGAGCGGAAGTGAAACGTCGGATTTTGACGGGTACTTACGTACTTTCAAGAGGATATTACGACGCTTACTATCTACAAGCGCAACGGGTAAGGCGTTTGATATTACAGGATTATCTAAATGCCTTTGAGCATTGTGATGTAATTTTAGGGCCGTCAACACCCAGTGTCGCCTTTGGTTTTAATGAAAAAACCAGTGATCCTGTTAGCATGTATTTATCTGATATCTTTACCATCAGTGTCAATTTGGCAGGTCTTCCGGGGCTTTCCATCCCGGTTGGTTTTGGTCGTGAGCATTTGCCAGTGGGGCTGCAATTAATTGGGCCGCATTTTGCAGAGGCGAAACTATTAAATGTGGCTCATCAATACCAATTGGTGAGTGACTGGCATCAACAACTTCCCGCTGGGATAGCACAGGTTTAGGAGTTAATTTATGCAATGGGAAGTGGTCATTGGACTAGAAACACATACGCAGCTTGCAACACGCTCGAAAATATTTTCAGGGTCATCAACAGCCTTTGGTGCAGAACCCAACACGCAAGCGTCAGCGATAGATATTGCCCTGCCTGGGGTATTGCCAGTATTAAATAAACAGGCTGTCGAATGCGCTATTCGTTTTGGTTTGGCAGTGGGCGCTGATATTAACCGATATTCTATTTTTGCACGTAAGAATTATTTTTATCCCGATTTACCAAAGGGATATCAAATTAGTCAATATGAAGAGCCGGTAGTTAAAGGTGGGGCCATTCACTTTTCGCTTAACGAGCAAGACTATCAAGTGCGCTTAACCAGAGCTCATCTAGAGGAAGACGCCGGAAAATCTTTACATGAAGAAATTCCTGGAGCCACTGGCATTGATTTAAATCGTGCGGGAACGCCACTCTTGGAGATTGTCTCAGAGCCTGATATGCGTAGCGCTGAGGAAGCGGTGGCTTATGCAAAAGCATTACATCAAATCGTCACTTGGATTGGTATTTGTGACGGCAATATGCAAGAGGGCTCCTTTCGTTGCGATGCCAATGTTTCTGTAAGGCCTGTTGGCAGTAAGACATTTGGTACGCGTTGTGAAATTAAGAATTTAAATTCCTTTCGCTTCTTAGAAAGAGCCATTCTGTTTGAAGTTGAGCGACAAATTGAAATTTTAGAAAACGGCGGTTCAATTGTTCAAGAAACTCGTCTGTACGATCCTGATCGGGATGAAACACGCTCAATGCGATCTAAAGAAGACGCGATGGATTACCGCTATTTTCCAGACCCTGACTTATTGCCTGTAGTGATTGACGAGCAATGGATTAACGAAGTGAAAGAGAAGATGCCGCCACTTCCTCTCGTGTTAAAAGAGCGTTTTATCACAGAGTATGGACTGACAGAATATGATGCTAATTTAATTACCAGCGAGCGAGCCTTAACCGATTATTTTATTGCGCTCACTCAAAGTGCTAAAGCCTCTGCCAAACTCTGTGCGAATTGGTTAACAGGTGAGGTGATGGCAGCGCTTAACCGTACTCAATTAAATATTAAAGAGTGCCCAATTCAACCGCAACAATTGGTTGATTTGGTGGCGAGAATCGAAGATCAAACCATTTCGGGCAAAATCGCTAAAACCGTTTTTGAAGTGCTTTGGCAAGAGGGCGGTGATGTGGATAGCGTGATTGAAGCACGCGGTTTGAAACAGGTATCAGATTCGAGTGCGATTGAAAAAATTGTCGATGAGTTAATGGCAAGCAATCCTGATCAAGTGGCAGAATTTCGCGCTGGAAAAGACAAGGTTTTAGGATTTTTTGTGGGTAAAGCCATGAAGGTATCCGGTGGTAAACTTAATCCTACTCAATTAAACGATGTACTTAGGAAAAAACTGGCAGGATAAATGATGTCATCGTTAGGCAATGTCCAACCGCAACGTATTTCTTTCGCTGAACCATTGGGGCTCTCCTCAGGGGCGGTTCTGCCTGAATATGAGCTTGTCTATGAAACCTATGGTGAGCTTAACCAAGATAAATCTAATGCAGTTTTAATATGTCATGCATTATCAGGGAATCACCATGTTGCTGGTGTCTATCAGGGAGACCCGAAAAGTGCTGGATGGTGGGATAACATGGTTGGTCCAGGTAAGCCGATCGATACCAATCACTTTTTCGTCATAGGTGTTAACAATCTGGGTGGATGCCATGGTTCGACAGGTCCTTCCAGTATTAATCCCAACACCAAACAGCCCTATGGGGCGAGTTTCCCTTTTGTCACAGTTGAAGACTGGGTTGTAACGCAAGCGCGGTTGGCTGATCATTTGGGGATTCAGTGTTTTGCTGCCGTCATGGGGGGGAGCCTTGGTGGAATGCAGGCACTGCAATGGTCAATTTCTTTCCCTGAGCGTTTAAAACACGCTCTTGTTATTGCTTCAGCCCCTAAGTTATCAGCCCAAAACATTGGCTTTAATGAAGTGGCAAGACAGGCTATTACCACGGATCCCCATTTTTACGGCGGTGACTTTTATCAACATCAAGTGGTTCCCCACCGTGGTTTAAGATTGGCAAGGATGTTAGGTCATATTACTTATTTAAGTGATGACGCCATGATGGAAAAGTTTGGCCGAGACTTTATTACCAGCACACCGAAGTTTTCATTGGACGTTGAGTTTGAAATAGAATCGTATTTACGTTACCAAGGCGATAAGTTTGCTGATTATTTTGATGCGAATACGTACCTTATTATGACCAAAGCGCTGGACTATTTTGATCCAGCACAAAAAACCAATAACCGTTTAGATTTAGCCCTATCAAAGGTGCGTTGTCGTTTCTTGGTCCTATCTTTTACCAGTGACTGGCGTTTTTCTCCAGCGCGATCAGAGGAGATTGTTGAGGCTTTGATGAAAAACCAACTCCCGGTAAGTTACGCGCAAATTGAATCATCCCAAGGCCATGATTCGTTTTTAATGGAGAATAAGCATTATTTTTCAGTGGTCAAGGCTTATATGAATAATGTGTTAAAGGATATTGTGTGATACGTTTTGATCATCAAGTTATCGGACAGTGGATAAAACCAAGATCACGCATCCTTGATTTAGGATGTGGTGATGGTCAGTTAATGAAGTATCTGCAGCAGCAGTATCACGTTTCTGGTTATGGTGTTGAAATTGAAATCGAGCGTGTAACAAGTGCGATTGGCAACGGTATTAATGTTATTCAACGGGATCTGGAGAGTGGTTTATCGGGTTTTGCTGAGCAATCCTTTGACACAGTGATACTGTCACAAACTTTGCAAGCGATGCGTAAAACAGAGTTTTTACTGAGTGATATGTTGCGAGTGGGGCGAGAAGGTATCGTTACTTTTCCGAATTTTGGTTATTGGAAAAACCGTTGGCAAGTCATCAATGGCATGATGCCAAAATCAGAGGATATGCCCTATGAGTGGCATAACACGCCAAATATTCATTTGTGTACTTTGCAAGACTTTGAAGACTTATGTCGTCGCTTAAATATTCAAGTCATTGAGCGTCACGTGATCACTAATGGCAAAACAGTATACTTGGCACCCAATTTGTTGGGAAGCCTTGCTATGTACCGAGTTACAAAATTTGCTTCGTAGACAACTCGGTTAGCTTCCCTTTTAGCCACCCTATGATGATCAGTCCTGGTAGGGCAGCGAGTGTTGTGATTAAGAAGAAATTAACCCATCCCGAACTCTCTACGATTAATCCTGCAAGAGGAGATAAATAGACTCTTCCCACAGCTGAAAGCGCACTTAATAGGGCAAATTGAGTGGCGCTGAATTGATGATGACACAAAGACATTAGTAAAGCGCTTAAGGCTGCAGTCCCCATTCCGGAAGTAAAGTTTTCCAAAAAGACACTGATCACCATCAGAGTTGTTTGATGTCCCTGTTGTGCAAGAAGAGCAAATGAGAGTGTCGCCAACGCCTGGAGCACACCAAAAACCAATAATGAACGGTATAAATTCATCCGCGTCATGAGTAGTCCACCAATAAAGGCTCCCGCAAGAGTTGCGCCGAGCCCCACCCCTTTATTTACAGCACCCACTTCGATAAGAGTAAAGTGAACGCCTTGCATTAAGAAGGCTGTAGTGAGGGACCCTGCTAGCGCGTCGCTTAATTTATACAACACAATAAGAATTAAAAAAGACAGTGCAAAAGGTCGTTGAAAGAACTCTACTATCGGTGCTAAAAAGGGATAATCGTTTTTCGGTATTTGTCCTATTAAAGGTTCAGGTGAAAATAACGAAATGGCTATCATTAACACCATAAATACGGCCATCACTTGATAGGTTTTGTGAAAGCCTAAATAAGAGGCCAAGATGAGCCCTCCCGCTCCTGATGCCAGCATCGCCAAACGATAGCCAAGTACTGCCATGGCCGAGCCCATCCCCCGTTCGCTAGGCTTTAAGATGTCGGTTCGGTAAGCATCAATGACAACATCTTGCGAGGCAGAAAAAAAAGCGATTAATAAAGCAACAAGGCCAAACTGTCCGATGCTTTCATGGGGGTCGAGTGTACTGAGCCAATTGATAGAAAAAAATAAAGAGACTTGGGTGAGCAGTAGCCAGGTTTTTCGTCTACCTAAACGCGGAATATAATAGCGATCCATTAATGGAGACCAAATAAATTTCCACGTATAAGGAATGCCAATAGCAGCAAAGAAACCTACTGCTTTAATACCAATACCACTATTGACAAGCCATGCCTGTAAGGTGGTTCCTGTCAGCGCCAAGGGTAGACCCGAGGCAAATCCCATACATAAAATGAGAAGCTGTCTTTTAACTGATAATGTTTTTGACTCTGACAAGCTCATCTCCTGTGATATCCTGTCATCATAAATTAAGTGAGTAAATAATGAGCAACTTTCATACCGATTTTATTGCCTTTGCGGTGGAGCAAAAGGTCCTGCGTTTTGGTGAGTTTACAACGAAGGCAGGCCGTCAGTCGCCTTATTTTTTTAACGCAGGATTGTTTTACACAGGCACCGCTCTATCCCGATTAGCCGATTTTTATGTGCAAACCATTAATCATTCAGCCATTGAGTTTGATGTTTTGTTTGGACCGGCTTATAAGGGGATTTCTTTGGCGGCAGCCATTGCCATTTCCTTTGCTAAACAAGGGCGAGAAGTACCCTTTAGTTATAACCGTAAGGAAGCCAAAGACCATGGTGAGGGTGGAACGTTAGTAGGAGCCCCAGTAACAGGTAGAGTATTGATTGTTGATGATGTGATCTCTGCTGGCACCTCTGTGCGTGAATCCTTTGATATGATTAAGTTAGCCGGCGCGACTCCCGTTGGCGTGGTGACTGCCTTAGACAGAATGGAGAGGGGCTTAACACACCTCTCCGCAGCTCAAGAAGTGAGGGAAAAACTAGGTATCCCGGTATTAAGTATCGCTAACTTAGATGACTTATTGGTTTATCTTAATGATGACCCTGAGCTCAGTCAGTATGCCGAAAAGACCTTGGCCTATAGAAAGCAATATGGGGTGAAGGCTAACTAACCATGGTTAAGTTGGTTGATGAGCTCGTTGATTCTTTGGAAATCGTAGGTTTTTAAGATTTTTTTGGTTAGTTTTCTGATGTTCTCAATATCTGTGTTGAGAATAATTTGTTTTACTTCTGGAATGTGCGCGGGATGCATAGAAAACTCCCTAAGACCCATGCCAAGTAAAAGTCTTGTGAGTTGGGGGTCCCCCGCCATTTCTCCACACACTGCCACTGGTTTGTTATTGCGATGTGCATAGTTAATGGTGTTAGCAATAAGCGTTAATATGGCCGGATGAACAGGATTGTAAAGATGAGCGACAGAGTCGTCAGAGCGATCAATGGCCAGGGTATATTGAATTAAATCGTTGGTACCAATAGAGATAAAATCCAACTGGTCAAGAATGAGTGGGAGTGCCAGTGCAGCTGCTGGAACCTCAATCATGGCACCAATCGGTAAATGAGGATTAAACGCAATTCCTTCCTCAGATAACTCTTTTTTAGCTTGATTAATAATCGCCATGGTCTGTTTGATTTCATGATTACTTGAAATCATGGGAATTAAACAGTGTACGTCACCAAATTGTGATGCTCTTAAAATAGCCCGTAATTGAATTTTAAAAAGATGGGGTTCTGATAGGCAGTAACGTACGGCTCTTAAACCCAATGCTGGGTTGAGTGTATGTCCCGTACTCAGACTTTCAATGGGTTTATCAGCACCAATATCGAGAGTGCGGATAATTACGGGCTGCCCTTTAATTGACTCAACCACTTTACGGTAAGCTTTAAATTGTTCTTCTTCACCTGGCGCGCTTGTGCGGTTCATGAACAAGAATTCAGTACGATATAAGCCAACTCCCAGGGCACCACTTTTTTTAACGGTGTCCATATCCTGGGGTGATTCAATATTGGCCAGAAGAAGAATGTCTTGGTTATCGAGAGATTTAGCGGGAGTTAAACGTAATTTTTTTAACTTTTTCTTTTGTTCATTCCACTGCTCTTGTTTAACCCTGTATTCTGTTAATACCGTCTCATCAGGGTTAACAATCACCACACCACAGGTGCCATCAATAATGAGAAGCTCACCTTCTTTAATGATATGCCATGCATGATGCAAGGCGACCACCGATGGGATACTTAAACCTCGAGCCAAGATGGCAGTGTGTGAGGTGGCTCCCCCCATGTCTGTGATGAATGCCTGAAAAGCCTGGTTTTTAAACACCAGCATGTCAGCTGGGCCTAAATCATGGGCAACCAAGATAATTTCTTCTCCCTGATCCCAGGTGGGCATGGCGGCGGATTTTTTACCTAACAACACCTTTAGAATACGTTCTACAACCTGGACAACGTCCGCTTGCCTCTCTCTTAAATAAGGATCTTCAATTAATTGAAACTGCTCAATCAGTTGATCCATTTGTAGCCTGAGCGCCCATTCCGCATTGCATTGTTGATGTTTAATTAAACCAATGGGTTCATTACTCAGTGTTCCATCATTGAGTATCATTAAATGCAACTGCAAGAATGCAGAGAATTCAGTGGGAGCGTTTTCTGGGATATTTGACTGCAGGGTTTCTAATTCGCTTCTGGCTTCATGAATAGCATCCTTAAAGCGTTCAATCTCTTGCTCTATTTGATCTTCGTTGATGCTGTAGTGGGTGACCTCAATCGAAGTATGAGAAAATAAATGTGCACGTCCGATAGCGATTCCATTTGACACGGCAATCCCATGGATGGTGTAGCTCATTTATTCTTCCTCATCAAATTTATTATGAATTAACTCAACCAGAGCTTGCATGGCTTGCTCTTCATCAGCCCCCTGACAATCCAGTATAACAGTAGTCCCTCGGCTTGCAGCTAACATCATCACACCCATAATACTTTTTGCATTCACGCGTTTATTATTACGTGTGATACCAATATCAGCGCTAAATTGTGAGGCGGTTTGTGTTAGTTTTGCGGATGCTCTGGCATGCAATCCTAACTTGTTAATAATTTCAATTTCACGGCTAATCATAATGGGTAATCCTAATGACTGTTGTTAGCAAGTTGAATTCTGTCAGCAGGGAAGGTTAATGTAAAAGTACTTCCTTCGCCTAAGGTACTTTGAATATCTAAAGAGGCGTCATGGTGTGATGCAATTTGTTTGACAATAGCAAGCCCTAAACCAGTCCCACCAGTGCTGCGTGAACGCTCTTTATCAACGCGGTAGAAACGCTCAGTAAGCCGAGTAATATGTTCTCTTGCAATCCCGATCCCAGTGTCTTGAACACTAAACAATCCTTCGTTATTCACAATACGCCAGACAATATTAATCTGGCCTTGATCAGGAGTGTAGCGAACGGCATTGGAGACCAAATTTGAAAAAGCGCTGATGAGAGCGTTACTAGAACCCAAAATATAACTTTCAGGATCTTGGCATTGCACTTCAATATGATGCCGTTGGCCGCTAATGTGTGCAGCCATTTGTTTAATTTGTTCTAATAAAAACTCAACAGAAACAGGTGTTTTTGGAGCGGGGAACTGTTGCGACTCAAGGCTTGATAAGGAGAGTAGCTCTTCGACAATATGAAACATACGGTTGGTTTGCTGGTGTATTGTCTGGTAAATATGATCGACCGTACTTTTTTCAATATTGGGATTATCGATTAATGTTTCGATAAAGCCACCAACGACAGTTAATGGCGTTCTGAGCTCATGGGAGACGTTGGCGACAAAGTCTCTACGGACTTTTTCATCGATTTCAACTTGAGAGACATCGTGGCTAACCAATAATCTTTCATCACTGCTATAGGGCACCATGATGATAGACAATGTAATCTCGCTGCCACGAATACCTTTTATGAGAATAGACTCTTTTGGTGTACCCAGTTTTAACCAAGCAAGAAAAGCAGAGTGTCTGATTAAATAAGACAGCGCCTGCAGTCGGTCACGTTCAAGATTGATTTCGAAGTGTTTTTCAGCGCTTGGATTACACCACTGAATGCGGTCGTCTTTGTCCAATACAATAATACCATTAGGTAAAGCTTCTCCTGCTTTTTGAAAGCGAATGAGTGCCTCTTTGAGTTTATTTTGAATAGAAACGGTATTTTTTTCTAATGCAGACAATTGTGAGAAAGCTTGATCCCAGGCGTTCCCTGCGTTGGGGAAGTGGGTATTACCACCATGCTTGGACAACCAACAAGAGAGCTGGTAGAGTTTTTTAGTGTTATAAAAAATAAAAAGTAACAGTAAGCTTGAAAAAGCCAACCAACCCCATGTGGCCTCAAGGGAGTAACCAATGGTTATTCCCAGTATTGCAGCCAGTAAAACAGCACTTAATGTAATGATGAAAAAACGAACCATAATCTCACTTTTAGTAATAGTGTGAGATTATCAGACAAATGACTTTCAGGCGATAGCTGTTAAGCGATATCCAGCCCCTCTAACGGTTTGTAGTAAGGAGGCGGCACCCGTGCTTTCAAGGGCGGCACGTAATCTGCGTATATGAACATCAACAGTTCGTTCTTCAATAAACACATGATCCCCCCACACTTGATCAAGGATTTGTGTTCTTGAGTAGACTCTTTCAGGATGAGTCATGAAAAAGTGTAATAACTTAAATTCTGTTGGTCCCAGATTTAAGTCTTGTCCATTGGCGTTGACTCGATGTGTACTTGGGTCGAGGGTTAAATGTTTAAATACCACTTTATCTTCAGTGATTTGAGGGGCGCGACGACGCAATACTGCCTTAATTCTGGCATTGAGTTCGCGTATTGAAAAGGGTTTGGTAATATAGTCATCTGCCCCGGAATCAAGACCGGCTAACTTATCATTCTCATCAGCTCTGGCGGTAAGCATGATAATGGGCACATTTCGAGTTCGATCATTATTTCTTAAACGTCTAATGAGTTCAATGCCACTCATCCCGGGCAACATCCAGTCAACAAGAATCAGATCTGGGAGGGTGTCACGAACCTTTTCTAAGGCTTCACCAGCGTCAGAGGAAAGGATAGGAGAGTGACCGGCTTGACGAAGATTCATTGAGATTAAATCTTGAATAGCAGGTTCGTCTTCAACAAGCAAAATATTAGCGGCCAAATTTGCCTCCATTGAGTAAAGATTTTGAGTGGGTAAATTTGCCATTTCCATGACTGCCTTTATACCGACTCAATGTGACGAAATTGTTACAAATACAAAATTATGTCATTTTTTCCTGTTTGACCCAGCAACGAGAGGAATATGAAAAAGTCTGCATTCCAGCGCCCCATTGAATAATGGAATTTTTCGGTTAGGTTTTAAGCGTAATCCTTTCGGAAAGGTGAGATCCGCTGTTAAAAACCATCCGTCCCAGTTTGTATAGCGTTTTTTTAAGGTTTCTCCCAGTTGAGGATACAGCGCTTGTAAAAAAGACTGTTCGCTCAATCGGACACCATAGGGAGGATTGGAAACAATCATCCCTTTTTCTATGGGCGGTTGAGACTCTACGGCATTCACTTGTTTTAAGGTAATAGATTGAGCTAAATCAGAGGCTTCAAAATTCGTCCGACTCGCTTCTATGGCATCACCCTTTAAGTCATAACCCCAGATAGGTAGAGTTTTTTGCTCTTGAACCTGATGCTTTGCTTCGTTTAATAGAACTTGCCAGCTGTGTTGATCATGGACTTTTAATTTCTCAAAGCCAAAATGTCGATTCAAACCTGGTGCGCGTGTTAGGCTGATTTCTGCAGCTTCACTTAAAATTGTTCCTGAGCCACAAAACATATCAAGTAAAGGAATGCCTGGTTGCCAACCACTGAGTGATAATAGTCCGGCTGCTAAATTCTTTTTTAAGGGAGTCTCTCCGCTTTCAATTCGAGCGCCACGTTTAAAGAGTGCTTCGCCGCTCATGTCCAAATAATAAAAATAATCATGTTCTGTTAAATAAACATAAATACGCACATCAGGTTCTCTGGTGTCGATAGACGGGCGGTTGCCTTGTTCTTCACGAAACTGGTCGCAAATAGCGTCTTTAATACGCAGCGTAACAAAATCCAAACTCTTTAAAGGACAATTTTTAGCATTGGTGGTGATCATGAAGCTTTGGTGAGCATCGAACCAATTTACCCATGGAAAAGAATAAGCGCTTTCATATAAATCCTGCTCATGGGCGTACTCTCCCTTTGCGATCAATAGAAGAATACGGCTGGCAATGCGAGAATACAGGTTGGCTTTCATCCCTTGAGTGAAGTTTCCGCTAAACCAAACGCCTGCCTCACCAGCCATTAAGTCCTGTAAACCGAGTTTTTGTAGCTCATCCAATAAGGGCTGTTCTAACCCTTTAGGACAGGTGGCAAAGAAAGAAAAAATAGTCATCGTTGGTTAGAATGGTTTATAGATAACCAGAAAAACCACAGGAATAATAATGAGCACTGGAAATTCGTTAAACCAGCGATACCAGACATGACTGTGTTGATTTTTGTCGTATTTAAAGTCATTAAGCAGCTTACCACACCAAACATGATAGATGATCAGTAAGGCCACCAAAGTGAGTTTGATATGAAGCCATACTCCTATGTCATGGTAAATAATCACCATGGCTAAACCTGTGATCACAGTAAAAATACCGCCCGGCGTCATAATTCCCCAAAACAGTTTTCTTTCCATGATTTTGAAGCGTTCATTTCCTTTTGCGTCATCATCAAGCATGGCGTGATAAACATATAGCCTCGGTAAATAAAACAAGCCAGCAAACCAGGTTACCATCAAAATAACATGAAGCGATTTAAGTGTTAGAAAAGACATATTGATCCTTTATTTAAAAAAGTACCGTGTGATCCAATCGCGGATAACCGTTAAACGATGATGAAAAAAATGGTCAGCACCCGCAACGACCACCACTGAAAGACTAAATTCTCTTGCCCATTGTAAAACCTGTATTAAAGGAATGGTTTCATCCAGTTCGCCATGAATAAGTAAGGTTTCAGCTGGCACTTCTGCAACAGGAAAGTTTCCGCATGGCGTGCCCACTAAGACCATTTTCTCAGCTTTTTTGATTAAGTTAACTTGGCTCATCACATGGGCGCCAAAGGAGAACCCTCCGTAATATACGGGTAAATGGGGATAGCGACCAGTAAAATGATTGATGAGGGCAAGCCAATCCTCCGTTTCCCCTTGCCCGTGATCAAATTGACCACTGCTTTTTCCTACCCCTCTGAAGTTCATTCTGACCGCAATACAGCCTTGTCTTAAAAAAGTACTGGCTATGGTCTGAGTAACCTTGTTGTCCATTGTTCCTCCATAAAGAGGATGAGGGTGAGCAATAAAGACAAGGGCTTTAGCTGGTGAGTTATTAGGTTCTTCAACGAGGACTTCAAGAGTCCCTGCTGGACCTTCAAACAAAAAAATTTCTTTGTTCATGGCTTTATTCTATTCGTATTAGTTCCTCTTTGTATTCTAAAGAGCGTTGTACGTAGCTGTCGGCGTTCTTTTTAAGCCCTTGAATTTCTTGTTCGGTTAACGTTCTCACCACCTTACCTGGGCTTCCCACCACAAGGGAGCCATCTGGGATAACCTTTCCTTCGGTAATGAGGGCGTTAGCCCCAATCAGACAATTCTGACCGACTTTAGCACCGTTCAAAATGACTGCTTTTATACCAATCAGAGAGTGATTTCCTACAGTACAACCATGAAGCATCGCCATATGACCCACACTAACCCCTTCACCAATATGTAAAGGCATGCCAGGATCTGTATGCAGAACCGCCCCATCTTGGATATTTGAGTGCTGGCCAATAAAAATTGGTTCGTTGTCTGCTCGAATTATTGCTCCGCACCAAATACTGGATTGTTCGTTAAGTGTGACATCGCCTATGACTACTGCGCTTTCATGGATATAGGTGTTAGGATGAATGTGAGGTACTTTATTCCCGAGCTTGTAGAGCATAGCCTCTCTCCTTCAAAATAGAACCACTAAAGATTAGTTTGCGGGTTTTTGAGCCCGTGATAGAATATTTGGCACTTATAGATGGAACTTTCCATTTTATAATGATTAACTTAATTATTTTAAAATAAGATGAGGAGTTTAACATGCACATGATTAAACCACGCTGGATTAAACCAGTTGTTAGTGCTTCATTATTGGCTTTGGCGTTATCAGCGCAAGCTGCAGATACGATTAAAATTGGTGTATCTGGCCCGTACAGTGGTGGTTCATCACCAATGGGGGTATCAATGCGTGACGGCGTTAAACTGGCTGCCGATGAAATTAACAAAGCAGGCGGTATTCTTGGCCGTAAAATTCAGTTAATTGAACGCGATGATGAAGCTAAAAACGAGCGCGGCGTACAAGTGGCGCAAGAGTTGATTAATCGTGAGCATGTCGTGGCAACAATGGGTTTTATTAATACTGGTGTTGCTCTTGCCGCTACCCGTTTTTATCAAGAAGCTAAAATTCCTGTTATTGACAATGTGGCAACAGGATCTTTAGTAACTAAACAGTTTTTACCACCCAAATATCCAAAAAATTATGTGTTTAGAATTGCGGCAAACGACACCATTCAATCTCACATGATTGTTGAAGAGGCAGTTGTAAAACGTAAATTCACTAAGGTGGCTATTTTGGCTGACTCTACCAACTACGGTCAGTTGGGACGCCAAGATTTAGAAAAAGCACTGGATGAACGTGGCATGAAGCCCGTAGATGAGGAAAAATTCAATATTAAAGATACGGATATGACCTCTCAACTATTGAAAGCCAAGGCAGCGGGCGCGCAAGCTATCCTGACTTACGCTATCGGACCTGAGCTCGCTCAAGTGGCCAATGGCATGGATAAATTGGGTTGGAAAGTACCGATGATTGGTAGTTGGACCTTGTCGATGGCAAACTTCATTGATAACGCTGGTAAAAATGGTGAAGGCGCCTTAATGCCTCAAACCTTCATTCAAGATCCTGATACGCCGAAACGTAAAGCTTTTATTGATGCTTACATTAAAGCCTATCACCCCAGTCATAATCGTATTCCATCACCAGTATCAGCTGCGCAAGGATACGACTCTATGTACGTGTTGGCTGCTGCCATCAAACAAGCCGGTTCAACCGATGGGGATAAGATCTTAGCTGCATTAGAGAACTTAAACACAAAAGTTGAGGGCGTTGTAACAACTTATGATCATCCATTTAGCTCAACCGATCACGAAGCTATCAAAATTGGTACGCCAGTAATGGGTGTGGTTAAAAATGGTCACGTTGTTCATGCTAATTAAAGCAACAAAAAAGGTCATTAATTAGACCTTTAACCTCAGTGGTGTTCTGTCTTTCTGGCAGAACATCACTTGAGTTTTTCTGTAAGTCTATCAATTAGGATTTCTCATGGAAATATTGCTGCAACTCATTCTCAGTGGTATCGCTTTAGGCATGATTTATGCGGTGATTGCCTTTGGTTATCAATCAACATTTGCTACCTCAGGCACATTAAACTTTGGCCAAGGTGAAGCGCTGATGTTGGGTGCCATGTTTGGTTTGTCCCTAGCAGGTGATGTGATGGGTGGGCCTTATTTGAATTACTGGTTAATGATTCCAGCAGTGTTAATTTTTGGTGCCTTGCAAGGTGCTGTTGTCGAAGCGGTGGGTGTTCGTCCAGCGATCAAAACCAAATCTGAATTTGGTTGGATTATGTCTACGATTGCCCTGGGTATTATTTTTAGGAACGTAGCTGAAAATATTTGGGGTAAGGATGACATGCCTTTCCCTTCTCCTCTACCGACCAGTCCATTACATATCTTTGGTGCCAATGTGTTGCCCATGGAACTGATGGTGGTAGTGGGTGCCTTTTTAATGATGATTTTGGTTGAGCTTTTTAACCGTAAAACGATTTATGGTAAAGCTGTTGTTGCGACAGCGAGTGATCGTGATGCAGCAGGGTTGATGGGAATTAACACCCGTATGGTTATTACCTTCTCCTATGCACTGTCCTCCATGTCAGCGGCTTTTGCAGGTGTACTCATTGCTCCAATTACACTAACCGGTGCCTCAATGGGTGCTGTATTAGGCCTTAAGGCTTTTGCTGTAGCTATTATTGGTGGATTGAACTCAGGAATGGGGATTATTGTTGGTGGTGTGTTATTGGGTATCGCTGAAACCACGACAGGATTCTATATTTCCACTGGGTACAAAGACGTACCAGGTCTCGTGTTGTTACTCTTTGTGTTGGCCATTAAACCAAGCGGTATTTTTGGTAAGACAGCAATCAAGAAGGTATAAATATGAAGTTATTCAAGTTAGCAGTTACAATTCTTGCCATTGGTATCCTATTTCTCATACCAACACTGTTACAAGGTAATGAGTACTATGTTCACCAGGTGGCCTTGATTGCCATTTACTCCATTCTCCTGTTTGGATTGGACATTGTGGTTGGGTATACAGGTGAAGTTTCTCTGGCCCACTCCGCACTATTTGGTATTGGGGCCTATACCACGGCTATTTTGAGCTGGCGCTACCATTTGCCTTTTTATATTGGTGATTTTGCTAGTATTTTTGTAACCGCTTTCTTTGGCTTGATTTTGGCGCTTCCGGCCTTAAGGGTGACAGGCCCTTATCTTGCGATGGTGACCTTAGCCTTTGGTACTATCGCTCAGATTCTGATTAACGAAATGGACTTTTTAACCAATGGTCCACTGGGTATCACTATCCAACAACCGGTATTGTTTGGTAAAAGTCTTGATGAACAACACTACTATTACGTGGTGATCAGCGTATTTTTAATCGCCATGTTATTGGTAGGACGAATTCTTAAATCTCATTTTGGTAGAGCTTTTGAAGCGCTTCGTGGCAGTCCTGTTGCCTCAGACTGTATGGGAGTCAGCGTTTATCAATACAAAGTTTTTGCTTTCGTCATTAGCGCGGGTATCGCGGGCTTTGCAGGAAGTTTGTTCACCTTCAACGAACTCTACATTGCCCCAAATACCTTTAACTTTGATTTAACCATTCTTTTCTTATTGGCCATTATTATGGGTGGCAGGAAAACCCGTTTGGGTCCAGTAGTGGGTGCCACCATTGTTGTTTTATTACCAAATTTACTTGATGACATTGGTTTATTTAGAGATCTGTCATTGGTTGCTGTGGCAGGGGTTGCCTTCTATGTGATTAGACACTTTGTGACTGGACAAAAAACCCTTAAGCCGTTAATTATTCCTGTGGTTGGGGTGGCGGTTTTGGTAACCAGCGCCTACAAACTTGAGGACATGACAAATTGGCGTATTACCATTTTCGGTTCACTCATCTTGTTTGTAGTGTATTACCTACAAGAGGGTATCGTAGGTTGGATAAGAAGTATCATTGGTCACTATAAACCTGAGTGGGTTGCTCGTTCATTAATTAAAATTGATGCTAATAAAGAAATGGCACACGCCATTGAAGGTAAAGCAGTTGCAGTAAGTGACTTACTGACAGCCAACAAAATATTAATGCAGTTTGGTGGTTTGAAAGCGTTAAACGAAGTGGATTTATCTGTACAAAAGGGGACGATTCACGGTTTGATTGGTCCTAATGGGTCAGGTAAATCAACCATGATGAATGTTTTAACAGGTATTTATACTCCCACCTCTGGAGAGGTAAATTTTAACCATCAAGTCATTTCGGGACAAACTCCCTCTGAAATAGCTTTAAAAGGTATTGCGAGAACATTCCAGAACTTACAACTCTTTGGTGAGATGACTGCTCTTGAGAATGTGATGGTCGGTTTACATCATACATACCGCTCTAACATATTGGATGTCATGCTTGGCACCCCGCGTTTTAGAAAAGAGGAACAACTGGCCCGTGAACGTGCAGCGAGTATTCTTAAGTTTGTTGGCTTAGAGTCTTTCATTAATGAAGAGGCGCGTAATCTTCCCTATGGTAGACAACGACTCCTTGAAATTGGCCGCGCGCTGGGTTTAAACCCCGCACTACTACTTCTTGACGAGCCAGCTGCTGGATTAACACCCCCAGAGATCACCGACTTAATTGAAATTATTCGCAAAATTAAAGAACACGGTATTACTGTAATACTTATTGAGCATCACATGGACGTGGTCATGGGTATCTGCGATAACGTATCAGTACTTGATTTTGGGCAAAAAATTGCTGAAGGCAAACCACAAGATGTACAAAGTAATCCTAAGGTTATTGAGGCCTATTTGGGCAGTCAGGCAAGTTAACAAGTGAGAATGTAATTATGTTAGAAGTACGTAATCTAAAAGCATCTTATGGCCAAGTACAAGTGTTACATGACATTTCCTTGACGGTTCCAAAGGGGAAAGTTGTAACCTTAATTGGATCTAATGGCGCTGGTAAAACCACTACCATGAGAGCCATTAGTGGCATGATTAAGCCTGCCGCTGGGCAAGTTGAACTGGCTGGGAAAAATATTGCAGGCCTTCCTTCCCATAAGATTGCAAAACTGGGACTTGCTCATTCACCTGAAGGCAGAAAAGTATTTCCAACCCAGTCAATCATGGATAACTTGCTATTGGGTGCGTTTACGCGCCTATCTATGGGCGGTGGTAGACCTAAGGGTGACATATCCAGTGATTTAGATAGAGCGCTGGATTTATTTCCAAGACTTAGGGAAAGACAACACCAATTGGCCGGAACGCTCTCTGGTGGAGAGCAGCAAATGCTAGCCATGGCCCGTGCATTAATGCTAAACCCTGATGTGCTGCTGCTCGATGAGCCATCCTTAGGCTTGGCACCCATTTTGGTTGATGAGGTTTTTCATATCATTAATCGATTGAAAGAGCAGGGTATGACCATGTTATTGGTTGAGCAGTTTGCGGCAGCAGCACTCGCCATTGCCGATTATGGCTATGTCATGGAGAACGGTAAAATTGCTGTACATGGACCTGCTAAAGATCTTCAAAATGATCCAAAGGTAGTGGCGGCTTATTTAGGTGGTGGGCACTAATTATTTAAAGCGATTACTTAACTTTAAAGCCTCATGATAATCATCATGAGGCTTTTTTAATTTATCCATTGTGCGATTTCACTGCCCAATATAATACCTAAAATAAATAAAGTTACCATTAACCATCTTTGTAGACTTTGATGTTGTTGTTTAAGGGCAAAGATTTGTGTGTCAATTTCATTCATGGGTTGTTGGTTAAGACTTTGATGAATCAGTCGCGGCAATTCAGGAACAAGACTTACCCATTGACCACCCTCATTTTTAATGGCCTTGATCAGCCCGCGAATACCAACTTGTTCACTCATCCATTTTTCTAAATAAGGTTTAGCTGTTTTCCAAAGATCTAACTCAGGATCAAGGTCTCGTCCTAAACCCTCAACGTTTAATAAGGTTTTTTGTAGTAAAACGAGTTGCGGTTGTACTTCCATATTAAAGCGTCTTGAAACTTGGAATAAACGCAATAACACTTTACCAAAGGAAATATCTTTTAGAGGTTTATCAAAAATCGGTTCACAAACAGATCGAATGGCCGATTCAAATTCATCAGGACGGGTATCTTTGGGTACCCATCCAGCCTCAATGTGTGCCATAGCAACACGAGCGTAGTCTCGTCTAAAAAAGGCAATAAAATTTTGTGCTAAATAGTTTTTATCTGTTTTATTGAGTGTGCCTACAATACCAAAATCCAGTCCCACATAACGGCCATCATCAGCCACTTGAATGTTACCTGGGTGCATGTCCGCATGAAAAAAGCCATCTCTAAAAACCTGCGTAAAGAAAATTTCTACACCATCACGGGCAAGTTTTGGAATATCAACGCCCATTTCTCTTAAACGGTCTACCTGACTGATTGGCGTTCCATTCATTCGTTCCATTACCATGACAGAGCTGTCGCAATAGTCCCAATAGACTTCAGGAATAATAAGCAGTCGTCGATCAGCAAAATTACGCCTTAATTGACTGGCGTTAGAGGCTTCAACCATGAGATCAAGTTCATCTTTAAGGTGTTTATCAAATTCTTGAATCACCTCAACAGGGTGCAGGCGACGTGAGGCCGGAATGAAGCGCTCTATCATTCTGGCGATGGTATAGAGTAAAGCCACATCACGTGCAATCATTTGGTGAACATTGGGTCTTAGCAACTTAACTGCGACCTCTTCACCGGTAAAGAGCGTTGCAAAATGAACCTGGGCTACAGAAGCACTCGCTACAGGTTCAATCTCAAAGGATTTAAATACGCGATCAAGGGGTTGTTGATAAATGGCCTCAAGCATTTTTTTGGCTTGTACCCCAGGAAAAGGCGCTACTCTGTCTTGTAGCAATGCCAGTTCATTGGCAATATCGGGAGGGAGTAAATCCCGTCTGGTTGAAAGAGCCTGACCGAATTTAACAAAAATAGGACCTAAGGTTTCGAGAGCTAAACGTAGACGTTTACCTCTGGGTATTGAGAGAGGCCGCCAAAAGAAAAATCGCTTATTGAGTTTTTTTACAGTGCCATTTTTTTGACGATAAAAAACAAACTCATCGAGTCCGAAACGAAAAAAAACAGACAGTATTTTGAGTACTCTAAATAATCGGGTCATAATTTCTCTTTAAGGCGGCGTTCAATATCGTTAACTTGTTGGTTTAATTGTTCTACTGCATGACGCCAGTCGGTAAATTCTTCTCGACCTACTAAAAATGGTTTTTCTTCAGTTAAGTACTCTGTGATACTGCTTTTCATAAAGTCAAGTAATGACTTACCGTAGTTAAAAGAATGTTTAGCCAATTCTGCTACTCGGTAAGCCAAAAGATCGCCAACAAAATGACTGAGCAATTCTTCTAAGTCAGGCCTAAAGTGTTTTGCAACAAAACCAAGATCATTGGCTAATGCTGAGTTGCCTTGAATATGCATATGATGTAAGGCATTGGACGGAGACTGAATAATATCAGTCAATGATTCCGTTTTAATGACAATACTTAAATCAGGCTGACCTTCATTGAATTCAACGAATTGAGGTAATCCATCTTGTCGAATCACTAGATGATGACGCCATTGCCCAATCATTAGCTCAATGGTTTTACCTTGGTGAGGTTTGAGTTTGTCTAAGACTAAGGATGAGCTTTGTAATAACTTTTCAAGTTTGCTATTGGTTAACACCAAAAGCTTTTCTTTTAAAGCAGGGGGAAGCAGTGAATCAATCATTAGATTTTGTAGCCACGATGTAGCGCCACAACTCCAGCAGTTAGGTTAAACCATTTGACACTAGATAAACCAGCCTGTTCCATCATGACTTTTAGCGTCTCTTGATCGGGATGCATGCGAATTGATTCAGCTAAATATTGATAACTGGCGGCATCCTTGGCAATTATTTCTCCCATTTTGGGCAATAATTTAAAAGAATACAGGTCATACAACGGTTTAAGAGGCGCCCAAATCGCAGAAAACTCAAGTACCAATAGGCGTCCTCCAGGTTTTAAAACACGTGTCATCTCCTGGAGCGCCTTATCCTTGTGAGTCATATTTCTTAAGCCAAAGGCCACGCTAACGCAATCAAAGTAATTGCTGGGAAAGGGAATATATTCAGCATCACATTGAACTGCTGCAATAGCCTCTCCTAGATCCAATACTCGGTTACGGCCACGTTCTAGCATGGCGCCGTTAATATCGGACATGATGATTTGTCCCTGAGGACCGAGTTTTTTAGCAAAACCTAAGGCCAGATCACCACTGCCTGAAGCGATATCAAGAATGCGTTCGTTAGGCTTGATTGCAGCGGTATGAACAGTAAAACGTTTCCATAAACGATGTAAACCTAAGGACATCATATCGTTCATAATGTCGTAAGAGGAGGCCACAGAATCGAATACGGCTCCTACACGTTTAGCCTTTTCGTTTTCGTCAACTTCAGTAAAACCAAAATGTGTTTTACTCATTAATGAACCTCTTGATCGCGACTTGCGCCAGCAGCTTCAAGTCGATGTAAGTAGTCAGCCCAGTTGTCTTCATAGTAAACACCGAGACGTTTTAAATAGTCCCAAGAGTAAATGCCTGTATCATGCCCGTCACTAAAATGAATTTTTATGGCGTAATGACCCACAGGCACAATTTCATGAATATTGATAAGTCTTTTGCCGGTCTGCAGCACCTCTTGTCCTGGGCCATGCCCGATGACTTCAGCTGAAGGAGAATAGACTCTAAGATATTCGATAGGAAACAGATATTGGCTGTTATCATCAAACTTAATCTCTAGTTGTCGACTCTCTTGATGAAGGATAATATCAGTGGGCCAAGGTGTTTCTGGGGTTAATCCTGACATAGACAAAAACATCCTATTTTATAGTTAACAATATCATATACTAAGCTTTACCTTAGATTATACTTTATGACCATACAGCCTTCTATTTTACAACCAACCCTGCAGCAACGAATAGGTTCTATTTTGAATTCTATTCAAAGTCAACAAGTGGTGCAGGAGGTTACTTTGGTTGGTGTGAGTAAAACACAGCCGGCGAGTTCAATTGAAGAGGCCTTTAATGCTGGCGTCAGTCATTTTGGGGAAAATTATTTACAAGAAGCGCTGGCTAAGCAATCAATGCTCACTCATTTACCTATTATTTGGCATTTTATAGGCCCTATTCAGAGTAATAAAACCCAACAAATCGCTCAACATTTCGATTGGGTAGACAGTGTAGACCGAGAAAAAATTGCACAACGTCTCTCTGAGGCGAGAGTGCTTCATGGCAAATCCCCCCTTTCGGTTTGTATACAGGTTAATATTAGCCATGAGGAATCTAAATCTGGTGTGGATGAAGAGGAGTTAGAAAACCTGGCACAATTTATCAGTCAATGTAAAGGTCTGATACTAAGAGGTTTGATGGCGATCCCAGATCCTAGTCTGAATACTGACGCACTAAGAGTACAATTTAAAAAAATGAAGTATTGGTTTGATCAGTTACAGCGAAAGTACTCAAGTCTAGATACGCTGTCCATGGGGATGTCTCATGATTATCTGCTCGCTATCCAGGAAGGAGCAACACAAGTGAGAATTGGAACGGGTATTTTTGGTGTTAGGGAGATATTAAAGTGACGATAGCCTTTATTGGTGGTGGCAACATGGCCAGAGCCTTAATAGGGGGATTAATTCAACACGGACAACCTGTTGATGACATTCAAGTTGTAGAAATTAACCCTACGATTGCTAGACAATTAGAAAGAGATTTATCTTTAACTGTCTTGAATTCAATAAGTCAATTAACGTTAAATCAAATTAGTACGTTGGTGTTTGCCGTTAAGCCTCAACAATTGTCTGAGGTGGCAAAAGCATTAGGTGCTCTACCTAACCATTTACGGGTTGTCAGTATTGCAGCCGGGGTAACGACGCAAGCTTTATCAACATGGTTAAAGGGTTACAATAATATAGTTCGGGCAATGCCAAATACCCCGGCACTGATTGGTGAAGGCATTGCAGGGCTCTATGCCACTTCAGGGGTGAGCGAGGAAGATAAATTGGATGCTCAGTCACTTCTTAGTGCGGTAGGGTCTACCATTTGGGTCGATCGGGAAGAGGATTTAGATGCAGTAACTGCAGTATCAGGCAGTGGTCCCGCCTATTTCTTTTGGATGATGGAAGAAATGGAAAAAATTGCTCAGGCACTTGGTTTATCCCAAGAGATAGCAAAAAAACTGGTATTACAAACTGCCTTAGGAAGCACAAAACTGGCAAGCCAATCATCAGATACTCTGCAAGTACTTAGAGAAAAAGTGACCTCCAAAGGAGGGACAACCGAGGCTGCCTTAAATGTACTTAATAGCGAACAGGCCGCCAAACTACTTCAAAAAGCTATTTTTGCAGCCCGTCAAAGAGCCCAAGAGTTGGGGCAAGTTCTTAGTCAACAATAAAAAGGTTACCTATGCGATCAATTGAATCGATTATTGAGATTGCTCTAACTTTACTTACCGTGTTAGCAGTATTACGTTTTCTGATGATTTATTTTGCTTCTCCATGGCGTCATCCCATTGGCCAATGGTGTTATAAGTTAACTGAATTCGCCGTTACACCGTTAAAAAAGATTTTTCCTAAGTCCGCACGTTATGACTATGCGGCCTTACTGTGGGCTTATTTGCTGGACATTGTTTTGGTCATATTAAATATGATCGGCTTTAGTCAAATTCACTTGACTCAGTTTATTTATGCACTACCCTTTGTGCTGTTGATGGCCATGATTGCTGTGGTGAAACAGGCGATTTATATTTTGATGAGTAGTGTGTTTGTTTACGCTACTTTAAGTTGGATAAGTCCAAGTAATGAATTAATGCCACTGGCCCGTTCATTGACCGCTCCTTTTTTAGGACCAGTCAGAAAAATCCTTCCACCTATGGGGCAACTGGATTTGTCTCCCGTTGTACTCATGGTCATTTATCAATTAACGGTTACCATTTTAATTGGCGCATTAGAGATGTTAATTGAGCAGCTACTCTAGTGCTTTACATTAAAATCACATCAAAGTGTTCTTGATTAAGTCCTTGACTGGCTTGAAGGCTGATTGGCTTTCCAATAAAGTCACTCACTTCCGCCAAATTGGCTGATTCCTCATCAAGAAACAAATCAATCACCTTTTGATGGGCAATGACACGATATTCTTTAGCGTTGAATTGTTTGGCGGTTCTCACCACTTCTCTTAGAATTTCATAACACAAAGTCTGCGGTGTTTTTAATTGTGCACGACCCTGACAACAAGAGCAGGGTTCGCATAAGATGTGAGCCAAGCTTTCACGTGTTCGTTTTCGTGTGATTTCTACCAGTCCTAGATTACTAAAACCACTGGCATTAATCTTTGTTCTATCACGGGCGAGCGCCTTATGAAACTCGGTCAATACCGCTTGCCGGTGCTCTTCGGATTCCATATCAATAAAATCCGCAATGATAATGCCACCTAAATTACGTAAACGCAGCTGTCTTGCAATGGCCTGAGCCGCTTCCATATTGGTTCTAAAAATTGTATCGTCAAAGTTTTTAACACCAACAAAACCACCGGTATTGACATCTATCGTGGTCATGGCCTCTGTCTGATCAATGATCAAGTAACCACCAGATTCCAGTTCAACTCTTCTGGATAAGGCTTTTTCGATTTCTTCTTCAACACCAAATAAATCAAAGAGAGGCCTTGGTCCTATGTAATGCTCTAGAGAGGGAAGAGCTTGAGGACAGTATTCTTCAGCAAATTGTTTAAGTTTTAAAAAGTTTTCACGGGAGTCAATTAATAATCGATCCGTATTGTCCATTACAAAGTCGCGGATAACGCGCTGCGCTAAATTTAACTCTTGATAGAGGAGGTGGGGTGCAGAGTAAGTGGTTTGAGTTTTTTGAATATGTTTCCACAGTTGAGACAAATAATCAAAATCACATAGTAGTTCTTCATCAGACGTATTTTCTGCAACAGTACGAATAATAAACCCACCCTGGAAGTCCTTAGGTAATATTGAGACTAACCGCTCCTTGAGGAGTAAACGTTCTTCTTCATTTTCAATTCGTTGCGATACGCCTATATGGTCGTCAAAAGGAAGGTAGACTAAATAGCGTCCTGCAATACTAATCTGAGTTGATAGGCGAGCCCCTTTTGTGCCAATGGGATCTTTAATCACCTGAACCAGAATAGATTGTCCGTCAGAGAGAAGCTTTTCTATGGGTGGAGGAGACTGAGTGACCTCTTTACCGGTGGCAATATCAGCCACATGCAAAAAGGCAGATTTCTCTAAACCTAAATCAATGAAAGCAGACTGCATGCCTGGTAAAACCCGTGATACTTTCCCCCAGTAGATATTGCCAACCAGTCCTCTAGAGCTTGCTCGTTCAATATGGATTTCTTGCGCTACCCCTAATTCAATAATAGCGACTCGAGTTTCCTGGGGTGTAACATTAACGAGTATTTGATTATTCATGTTGATTATTTTATGAGTTTAAGCAGTTCAGCTGTTTCATACAGTGGTAAACCGACGATCCCACTAGGACTTCCTTCGATACGCTTAACAAAAGTGGCAGCAAGTCCTTGCAGAGCGTAGCCGCCAGCTTTATCTTTGTATTCACCTGAATCAATATACCATTCAATATCACTCTTGGTAAGCGACTTAAATATGACGATATTGGTGTTGAGACGCTCCATTACTTTCTCTTCAAAACAGCATACCACTGCTGTTAATACGGTATGTTGTTGCCCTGATAAAAGCGTTAAGAACTGTCTTGCTTGATCTTGATCTTGGGGTTTCCCTAAAATGATATTGTTAATGGTGACTGTGGTATCGGCAGCCAGAACAGGCAATCGCTCTTTTTGTGTTCTCAGTAATCGTTGCCAACCATTGAAGGCTTTTTCACGGGCTACGCGAGTCACATAATCCACAGGATGTTCATCTATTAACGGTGTTTCATCCACCGCTTCATCAATTTTGTCTGGCAGAAATAATTCAAACTCAATGCCGATTTGTGAGAGTAACTCTCGTCTTCTTGGGCTGTTAGATGCAAGATAAATCATACTTACTCTCTGTGATAGGGGTGTCCCTGTAAAATGGTATAACAACGGTAAAGTTGTTCACACAATATGGCCCGAACCATGCCATGGGGCAAAGTGAAGGGGGAGATGTTAATCATTAGTTGAGCCAATTGTTTTACCGAATCATGCAGACCATCAGCACTGCCAATAATAAAATCTATATTTCTACCCAGTTCTTCCTCTGCTTTGATATATTGCGTTAATTGAAGGGTGTTTAAAGATCGACCTCTCTCATCGAGAACAACGGTAAGATTGTCTTTTTTTAACAGTGAAATAATTTTTTTCGCTTCACTCTCTAAAATATATTCTGTGGTTTTATTTTGAGCTCTGGCTTCAGGTTTAATTTCAATTAATTCAACTGAAAATTCTTTGGGTAGACGATTAAGATACTCCTCTTGTACGTCATGAATCCAATGGGGCATTTTATGCCCTAGGGTGAGAATGCGGATTTTCAAGTACTTCTCTTTTTGGGGTTCAGTGCGGCGGGGGTTGGCACTGTTCCGCCCCATAGTTCTGATAAATTATAGTATTCACGAATGGTTGGCTGCATAATGTGGACAATAACGCTACCACAATCCACAAGTATCCATTCACCGGTACTTTCCCCTTCAACGCTAAGTACAGGAATGTCTTGTAGTGCACATTCTTTTTCAACATTTCGTGCTAAAGCTTTAGTTTGACGAATGGAGTCTGCACTGGCAATGATCATAATGTCACACAACGTAGTGAGTTCTGATACATGAAGAACTTCAATATTTTTCGCTTTAATATCATCTAAGGCTTTTACGACACATTGACTAATTTGATCTGGATTCATGGTCACTCATTGGTAAAGGTGATATTGATGTATATAGTGATTAACGCTAAGGGGTACCAGTGACCTTATATCCTCATGTTGACGAATACATTCTCTCACTTGGGTTGCAGAAACGGGGCTTTCAATAATCGGAATAATACTCACTTTGCCTGAGGGGGTGTTAATCAGCTTTGGATCGCCTTCTAACTTATTATCCAAAATAGATCTTAAAGCAGGAGGGAGTTGTTCTTTTTTTAAGTCATAGTTAGGGCGGCAGGCAATTGCGATATGCACATAATCTAACAAGTGTTGCCAGTCTCGCCACGTGGTGAGATTTAAAAAACTGTCTGCACCAATAATAAACCATAACGGCGCTTCCAAGCCGTGTTCGTGACGTATCTCTTTAACTGAATCGATGGTATAGGTAGGCCCATGACGATGTACTTCTCGCTCATCAACATTTAAAAGAGGATAAGTATTAAGGGCCAGTTTTACCATGTTAAGGCGGTCTTCTTTATTGGCAGTAGGCTGTCGTTGCCACGGGTCTCCAGCCGGGAGAAACCACAGCGTATCAAGACCAAGAGACTCAACCAGCTGAGTTGCCACACTTAAATGACCGTTATGAATGGGGTCAAAGGTACCTCCAAAATAACCATGAGTTTTCAATTCTTAACCTACTCTAATTTCCCCGTGGCCAAAGACCACATATTTTTGATTGGTTAAGCCCTCAAGTCCTACCGGTCCTCGTGCATGGAGTTTATCGGTAGATATCCCGATTTCAGCTCCCAAACCGTATTCAAAGCCGTCAGCAAAGCGGGTGGAGGCATTGACCATGACAGAACTTGAATCCACTTCTCTAATAAAACGGTTGGCATTGTTCCAATCGTTGGTGATGATGGCATCTGTGTGTTGTGAGCCATAGCGGGAAATATGATCAATGGCTTCGTCGAGGTTAGCAACCAGTTTAATGGATAAGATAGGTGCTAAATATTCAGTTAACCAATCTTCCTCGGTGGCTTCTTTCATTTGAGGAACAATTTTACGTGCCAGAGAATCGGCCCGACATTCCACCCCTTTACTGGTATAAATAGCTACCAGCGGGGGTAAAACCTGTTCTGCTATATCTTGGTGAACAAGTAATGTTTCCATGGTGTTGCAAGTCCCGTAGCGCTGGGTTTTGGCGTTATCTGCAATAGCAATAGCCATCTTAATATCAGCGCTGCGGTCAATAAAGACATGACAAATTCCGTCCAGATGTTTAATGACGGGTATGGTGGCCTCTTTAGCAATTCTTTCAATCAACCCTTTGCCACCTCTTGGGACAATAACATCGATATAGTGATTTAAAGTTATTAATTCACCCACTGCTGCACGATCGGTGGTACTGAGAACCTGAATGGCGGACTCAGGAAGCCCGGCTTCTCTAAGACCCAAGTGCAGAGCTTTTGCAATCTCTTGGTTAGAGTGAAAAGCCTCAGATCCTCCGCGAAGAATACACGCATTACCTGATTTAAGGCATAACCCTGCAGCGTCAGCGGTCACATTAGGTCTTGCTTCATAAATAATAGCAATGACGCCCAGAGGAACACGCATTTTGCCCACTTCAATCCCTGAGGGGCGTCGTGCCACATCCGTAATTTCTCCAACAGGATCAGGCAGCAAGGCAATTTGTTCTAAGCCCTGGGCCATGTTTTCAATACTGTTAGCTGTTAGTGTTAAACGATCGATAAACGAAGCTTCCAAGCCTTGCTCTTTGGCCTTTGAAAGATCCTTATGGTTGGCTTCAAGTATGAATTCACTGTGTTGCCTGATGTATTGAGCAGCACTGCGAAGAGCTTTATTTTTAGAAGCCGTAGAGGCTTTGGCCACAAGACGAGAGGCCGCTCTGGACTGTTGCCCAAGAAGGGTTATGTGGTTTCTTAAATCATCTAAATTCATAAGATTATGTTATCAGATTGCTGGCAATAGGGTTTAAATTATGTTTTTTTGAAGCCTCTAACAAACATCAATGCCCAATTGGCGATGGCGTGCCAGGGATCACCGCCTTTGACTCCTTTCACCATTTTGTCGATTTGATGCAATTCTAAAATCAATGAATGGGTAAAGTCTAAGCTGCAGAACTCTAATAAGGCAGGAAAATATTTATTATGAGTAGGCTTTAAGTAAAGCTCGCGGGCAATATCGTTAAAACGACGACCCTGTGTTTTTAGTTCCAGTGCTCGATGGATCAAGTGCAGATCTTCATTAAGTGCCCATACCAATAGGGGAAGCGCTTCAGCTTCTGCTTTTAGACCAAATAAAATGCGTTCAAACTGAATTAAGTCTCTTTTATACAGAGCGGGCATTAAATCAAAAACTTGAAAGCGTGACACATCAACAATGGCACTTTTTACATGTTCTTCACTCAGATCTCCCGCTGGAAAAAGTAATCTCGACTTTTGGATTTCTTGATGAGCGGCCAATAGATTTCCTTCAACTTGATGAGCGATGAATTCAGCAGTTTCTTGATTGATATTTTGCTCTTGCCGTCGAAAGCGTTGAATAATCCATTGTGGGAGAAGGGTTCTATCAATCAAGTTACATTGAATGAGAAGCCCATTTTTTTGTAATGCCTCAAACCATTTGCTTTGCTGAGTACGATAATCAATTTTAGGTAGGCTGATAATGAGAACGGTATCCTCTAGAGGGGAGGAGCATAAGGCGCTGAGTATTTCAGCTCCAGCGCTACCGGGTTTACCTGTTGGGATACGTAAATCAACGATTTTTTGTGTGGCAAACAAAGAGCGACTTTGGCTATTTACTAAAAAACCGTTCCAGTCAAAACCCGTATCGGCAACATAGGTTTCTCGGTTTGTATAGCCTTTTTGTTTAGCACACTGTACCAGCAAATCAAGAGATTCTAAAGCCAAGAGAGGTTCAACACCATGAATAACATTAATCGATGAGAGTGATTTTTTTACGTGTTGCGCTAAATCGTTTGCATCAATACGCATGTGTTTTATTGAACAGATTTAGGATTAATTGCTGAAAGACGACGCAACATCTGTAAAACCAAGTCTTGGCGCATATCATCATTTAAGCTCTTTTCTTCTTGTAAGCTCGCATAAATTTGTGCATCACTGTATTTGAGAATACGACTCGCAACCAATTCTGTGGGTGCTAGTAATTCATTGTCTTCGTTGTCATGGGCACGAAAACTCAATTTCATGTACAGCGTGTACTGTGATACAAGCCCCTGAGCGTTTAAACTTAATATCTGTCGGCTTGCTCGGGGAGGTGAAATATTAACAATGACCTCAGCCTCAGCGGGATTAGTCACAATCGTTAATCCTTCATCAACGGTGAGAGATTGTGTAACGGTACGTTTAATAGATGAATCCAGTCCGCCTTCAATAAAGATGGTCTTGAAATGCAGTTTGGGTGGTTCTCGTAATTGAAACCCACATGAAGCAAGTAACAGTAACGTTAATAGTCCAATAATGCGCTGTTTAAGTGTCATACATTAAATCACTATATTGATTAACTTGTTAGGAACAAGAATGACTTTTTTGACGACTTTGCCTTCTAAATGTTTTTGTACATTGTCATTACCAAGCGCCAAGCTTTCTATCTCCTCTTTTGTAGCTGAAGTAGAAATCATCATCGATCCTCTTAATTTACCATTAACTTGGATCATTAATTCAATCGTATTTCTGACCAGCGCTTTTTCATCATGTATTGGCCATGGATTCTCAAATACACTGTCGCCAAAATTAAGATGACGCCATAATGACTCGCACAGATGAGGGGTGATGGGGGCCAAAAGGCGCAGTAAAATAGATAAACCTTCCTCAGTTAATTGGTCGTCCTTTTGCCAAGTTTTATCAAGGATATTGAGTAGTTTCATGGCGGCCGAGGCTACCGTATTAAACTGCTGCTTATCCAGGTCATAATTAGCTTGTTTTAATACACTATGAAGTTCGAAGCGTAGTTCTCCCATGGGTTGTCCCAGCACCAAAGCACGCCTGTCTTTGCTATTTTTAAACTCAACAGCAAAGTTCCACAGCCTTCTTAGAAAACGGTGAGCTCCAGCAACACCACTATCTGACCACTCTAAGGATTGTTCAGGGGGGCTAGTAAAAATAATAAAGAAGCGCGCTGTGTCTGCTCCGTATTGATCAATCAAAGCTTGAGGATCAACCGTATTCCCCTTGGACTTTGACATCTTGGCCCCATCTTTTAACACCATCCCTTGGGTTAATAGTCTTTTAAAAGGCTCGCTGTGACTCACCAAGCCCACATCACGCATTAATTTATTAAAAAAACGTGCGTAGAGTAGATGCAAAATAGCGTGTTCAATACCACCGACGTATTGATCAACAGGCAACCAATAATTAGCTCGTTCATCAAGCATGCTAAGGCTTTGATCCGGACAGGCAAAGCGTGCGTAATACCAAGAGGATTCAACAAAGGTGTCCATGGTATCCGTTTCACGTTGAGCGGCTCCATGACAGTTAGGGCAAGTGGTTTGGTAAAATAGGGGATCTTTTTTAATGGGTGAGCCGACCCCTGTCATGACAACATTTTCTGGTAAAACAACAGGGAGTTGATCCTCTGGTACTGGAATATTTCCGCAGGTGGGGCAGTTGATGATCGGAATAGGGCAGCCCCAATAACGCTGTCTAGAAATACCCCAATCACGTAAGCGATATTGAATATGGGTTTTGCCACTTTCAAGCGCTTCGAGTACCAAGGCCATTTTGTGTCTGACCTCAACACTGCTTCGTCCTGTGAAGTCCTCGGAGTTAATAATGAACCCATCATCACTAAAAGCTTCATTAAGGGGAAGAGTTAGCTCTTCTCCTTGGGGTTGTACAACGACTTTTACTGGTAAGTTGTATTTAGTAGCAAACTCAAAATCGCGTTGGTCGTGAGCGGGTACTGCCATCACCGCCCCCTCTCCATAACCCATAAGAACGTAGTTGGCAATCCACACAGGTATAGGTTGACCTGTGAGCGGGTGGATAACACATAATCCGGTATCCATGCCTTTTTTCTCTTGAGTGGCAAGGTCCGCCTCAGCAACTCCACCAAGGCGACATTCTTCAATAAAATGCGCAATGTCTTGATTACTTTGTGCAGCCTGCAAGGCCAATGGATGTTCGGCGGCAACAGCCACATAGGTTACTCCATACAGAGTATCTGCGCGGGTGGTGAATACTTTTAATTTTTGGTTTGTATCATGCGCATAAGTAAACTCAACGTTTACCCCTTGGGATTTTCCAATCCAATTGCGTTGCATGGTCTTGACTTGCTCAGGCCAACCATCAAGATGATCTAATTCATTGAGAAGCTCTTCAGCGTAATCGGTAATTTTTAAGTAGTACATCGGGATTTCTCTTTTTTCAACGAGCGCTCCCGAACGCCAACCTCGACCATCAATAACTTGCTCATTGGCCAATACCGTTTCGTCAACGGGATCCCAGTTAACCGTGCCAGTTTTTCTATAAATAATACCTTTCTTAAAGAGTTGAACAAATAACCATTGTTCCCAGCGATAGTAATCTGGTTTACAGGTAGCGATTTCTCTTTGCCAATCAATGGCAAGACCCAGGGATTTGAGTTGGGCTTTCATCGCTTCAATATTTTGATAAGTCCATTGAGCTGGCGCCACTTGATTTTTAAGTGCAGCATTTTCTGCAGGTAGACCGAAAGCGTCCCACCCCATAGGTTGCAATACATTAAACCCTTTCATTTTATGAGAGCGAGCCAGCACGTCTCCAATAGTGTAGTTTCTAACATGGCCCATATGTAATTTACCAGATGGGTAGGGAAACATGGATAAACAGTAATATTTTGGTTTATCACTGTGTTCAGTGGCACGATGGGTATTTTGACGGTCCCATTCTTCCTGTAACTCTTTTTCTATCTGTGTTGGGTGGTATTGCTGATCCATGGAAATTGTCTTTTGCAAACGTAAAAGACACAATTATACCAATTCAAGCGCCTCCTCTCATGGACATCTTTAACGCTCAAAGAAGTAATCCCAATAATGGTATTTGGTTGGTTATGAAGAGTGGGCATATAAAGACCACAAATAAGCCATTAAAAGAGGATTGAAAGAGAATTTTCTACTTAGCGCTATGACCAAGCCAACGTATAATACTTTATTGGAATCATCATTTATTAAAGGTCGGTCATGGAGTTGTTGTCAGGTTTAAATCAAGAGCAGGCTCAGGCGGTCACCCTTAATCAGGGATCCGCTCTCATTTTGGCTGGAGCAGGAAGCGGTAAAACCCGCGTATTGACAACTCGAATGGCGTGGTTAATCCAAAACTCTCTGGCCTCTCCTCAAGGTATATTAGCAGTCACTTTTACCAATAAAGCAGCAAAAGAGATGTTAACTCGACTCTCTGCATTACTACCCATTAATACACGGGGTATGTGGGTGGGGACATTTCATGGTTTATGTAATCGATTATTGCGTACCCATGCGGCGGAGGCTAATCTCCCACCATTATTTCAAATCCTGGATAGTCAAGATCAGCTCTCTGCCATAAAACGACTTTTAAGATCTATGGGCGTTAATGAAGAGCAGTATCCTCCCAAGCAGATTCAGCAATTTATTAATAGCAACAAAGAAGATGGTCGGCGTGCCCAAGAGGCTTCAGTTTATGACGCTATAACTCGCGCAATGCGGGATATCTATGCTCAGTATGAGATTCAGTGTCAACAGGAAGGAGTCGTTGATTTTGCTGAACTATTGCTCCGTAGCGTTGAGTTGTTAAAACGCAATACTGTATTGAGAGAGCACTACCAACAGCGTTTTGCTCACATTTTGGTGGATGAGTTTCAGGATACCAATCGCTTGCAATATGTGTGGCTAAAACTTTTGTCTGGGCCACAGGCTTCTGTGTTTGCAGTGGGGGATGATGATCAGTCTATCTATGGATTTCGTGGGGCGGAAGTAGCCAATATGCGCCAATTTGAGAAGGATTTTGGTGAGCCTCATGTAATTCGTTTAGAACAGAATTATCGCTCTTATGGCAATATTCTTGATGCGGCCAATGCGCTGATTAAAAATAATCAAGGACGTATGGGTAAAAATCTCTGGACCGAGGCGGGTGCTGGTGAGCCCATTAGAATTTATGAAGCGCCAACGGACCAAGAGGAAGCGCGTTTTATTGTTGAGAATGTAAAAGAGTTAAATGCCACAGGTACCGCGTTATCTGACATGGCTATCTTGTATCGGGCGAATGCTCAGTCACGGGTCCTTGAGCAGACGCTATTTGCTGCTGGGGTCAGTTATCGGGTTTATGGAGGTTTACGCTTTTTTGAGCGCATGGAAGTCAAACATGCCTTAGCCTACTTAAGATTGGTGGCCAATCAAAATGATGATGGGTCCTTTTTGCGTGTGGTGAATTTTCCGCCTAGAGGCATTGGCCCTAAATCAATTGAAATGATTCAGTCACGAGCGCAAGGAAATTCCACCAGTCTTTTTGAAGCCGCTGCCTCCTTAGAAATGAGTGGTAAAGCAGGTAGTGGCCTGATGCAATTTATTAACCGTATTTTGCGGTGGAAAGAAATGGCTCAGGAAGTCAGCTTATCTGAACTTACCTCAATGGTTATTGAAGAGAGTGGTTTAGCGAGTCACTTTAAACAGGAGAAGGACGGAGTTGACCGAGTTGAAAACTTGGAAGAATTGGTTGCTGCTGCCAATGGTTTTGATCATCAAACAGATTTAGATGACCTATCAGCCTTTTTATCCCATGCCAGCCTTGAGGCGGGGGATCATGAAGCACAGGTTGGAACAGATGCATTACAGCTGATGACGATTCATGCTGCGAAAGGCTTGGAGTTTGATATTGTTTTTGTTAGCGGTCTGGAGGAGGGTTTATTTCCACATGATAACGCATTAAATGATGCCCAAGGTGCGGAAGAAGAGAGGCGATTGATGTATGTGGCAATCACCAGGGCGCGACAGAGACTCACTTTGACCCGTGCTGAGAGTCGTATGCTACACGGACAAGTACGCTACGGCATGCGCTCACGGTTTATTGATGAGATTCCTGAGACATTATGCAAATATCTCACACCAAAAAAGAAAGTGGATCCGTTTTTTGACTTTTCTCAGCCGACCAGGAAAAGCTCCGGTTTTTCATTAAGTGAGGAGTTTGCTGTTCAATCTAAGAGTCCTTACCGAGTTGGCCAAAATGTGAGTCATACTAAATTTGGGCCTGGTGTTATTTTGGCTGTGGAAGGCAGTGGCGATGAAGGGCGTGTACAGGTTAATTTTAGAGAAGTGGGTGTGAAATGGCTGGCTTTGGCTTTTGCAAAGTTAAGCATTGGCTGAGTTCTGTTAAAATAAAGTTAGTATTTGGCTATGAGGGAGACGTGCCATGTATAAAATAACTACCGTAATCTGTTTGTTAGTGCTCACTACTTTTTCTTATGCTCAAAAACCTGATCCTCTTAAAGGAAAAGCGGTTGCCTCCGGGGTATGTTATGCCTGTCACGGTTTAGAGGGGGTTAGTCCTATTCCCACTCAGCCTCATCTGGCGGGGCAGGTGGAAGAATACATTGTTAAGCAAATTGAAAACATGAAGTCGGTCAACGGTGCGCCGCCTGAGCGTGAGAACTTAGTGATGTCAGGGATTGTCCCAATGCTGAGCGATGCTGATATACAGAATGTCGCGGCTTGGTACGCAGCTCAAAAACCTAATCTTGCTTCGGCACATAACAAACAATACGTGGTTGTTGGAGAGCACCTGTGGCGTGCGGGTGATAATGTAAGAGGGATCCCTGCCTGTGCCAGTTGTCACGGCCCAACTGGCGCTGGAGTGCCTAGTCAATATCCAAGGTTAGCTGGACAGTATCAAGAATACACAGAAACACAATTATTACATTTTAAAAATGGGACCAGACACAATTCAGCAATCATGATGGCTATTGCCTCACGCTTGAGTAACGAGGAAATAAAAGCTTTATCAGATTTTGCGGCGGGTCTTAGATAACTGGAAAAGGCATGAATCAAAAATTACAAGGAACATTCTTACTGGCTCTATGGGTAATTGCAGTATTTTTTCTATTCAGACATACCTCCTTAGCCCTAGACGAGGGAGCTGCAAAAGCCTTATTACTGGATTGGTCAATTGGCGATCAAGTTGCCAGTTCAGTGGTGACATTAGGTTTACCTGATTTACGGGTATTAACTTGGATACCCTTGGGTTTTCTGTGGCCAGGACAAGTTATAGCGGCAAAAGTCATGACCCTTGTTCTTTTTGCCCATGCTATTTATTTACTTTATCTTTGGCATATTGCTAATAAACAAGAAGAAACAGCTCTGCTGGCTTGTGGTTTGGCACTGATTGCTCCACTGACTATTCAACAAATTGACCAATTAAATCCAGGGGTGATGTTGTTTATTACTATGGTCTATGGTGCCTATTTAGACCGGGCTTACCGTAGCGCCCCGAGACTTTTTGGGGGCAATTTCTTTGCACAATTGCTGTTGATTCTCTTTGCAACTTCATTGCACCCAATGGGAGTTGCCTATGGTTTGGCTGTGTTATACGGCTGGTATAAAGAGTCATCCTTAGGAAAACTTCATCAACGAAGCTTTCTGGTAGGTTCATTTATCGCCTTGTTAATGGGGGTATTGCTGCGTTGGGGCTGGCGTGAAATCAGTTTTGGCTTGAACCCTTTTCCTGCCGCGGCAGGTGTATTTTTAGGGCATCCATTAGATGTGGTTTTAAATTTAAAAATGGCGTTACTGGGACTTATTGCCATTTTATTGGCAGTTCTCTTTTTAATCTCAGAGCGTAAAGTGATTGTTACCAACCAGCTTTCTTTATCTTTGTCCTTAGCCCTTGTTATCGGTGTTGTTTCAAGTGATTACAATTGGGGCTTTATGGTGTTAATGTTCATCTTGAATGTGGGTTTTCCCTGGATACTAAAGCCGCGTGAGGCTCTATTGCAGTATGGTTTTTTCGTACAACGTGGCTGGCTTTGGATATTGCTTTTAATTATTGGTACCACTTTTTTACATACGGATCGCAATCAGTACTACTTGTCTAAGGGTAACGTTTTATCAAATCAAGATCAGCTGATCCAAACCTTGTCTGACGACGTGGATTTGATCAGGAAAGTATCAGACGAAAATAGCGTTCGCGCTCCTAAAATACGAGTGGCTAGCCAGTGGCCTGCCCGTACCATGATTGCCTGTCGTTGTGATGTTTTACCCTTGCCACCCGTGACCGCTAAGCCCGAGCAAGAGTTAGCTTTGATTAAGGGGATTACACATATTGTATTTGTTCCTAACGAGAATAAGAATCTAGGTTTGACACAGAATTTATCGATGTTAGGGGATCGCATCGAAACAGTTTCTCTTCAACCTGGCGGTGTCATCTTGCACGTCAAACAGAGTGACCAAAAATAATATGGATATTAAAGAGATTATTGTCT
Source organism: Betaproteobacteria bacterium (assembly GCA_018971415.1). Classification (GTDB taxonomy): domain Bacteria; phylum Pseudomonadota; class Gammaproteobacteria; order Burkholderiales; family Ferrovaceae; genus PN-J185. The sequence continues at coordinate 6,281 of JAGXAW010000001.1, read as the reverse complement.
ATGTGGTGGTGGGTTGCAGCTCGCTCTTTCTCTCTGCTTATACGGTACACATGTTAGTTGGCGGTATGGTGTCAGAGCAAACAGAATATTCGTTAATGGGGCTAATGTGTATTTTAGTAGGAGGGGCTTTAAGTTATATGGCCTGGGATGTATATAAAAGGAGGAAGGGGAAGCGGTATTAATTTTTAATAAATATTTTTACTAAAGCCTCAAACTCTTTTTCCATAAGAAATTGTCCTTTGTGAAAGACAAATTGCTGTAAACGCCCTGAGCCATCTGTCCCCGACAAACCGACACTTTTACCTGACAAGTCTTTAAAAAATTTAACCTGTTTGATTAGCTCAACGCTTTGACCACTTTTTAGTTTCACGCTGGCCCAGTTTCCAGCTGGACTAACTTCCAAGGAAATAGGCGAGCTGGATAAGAACATAAGACGTGTTTTTAAAATTCGGTTAGTTCCTGCTATGGCAAAGAAGCTACCTAAAAACAACAGTAAATAGCTTAAATAAGGATTATGTTGATACCAAAAGCTTGCAGAAAGCCCTAAGAGTGCAACGACCGTTGGAATGTAGAGCATGAGATCCCAAATAAGACCCTGCTTGTCTTTTTGTAAGGTGAAAAGTCTTTTCGACACGCTAATTGTTTGCTGTATTAGTAGGGGGAAGCATCTGTTGAATGGCGTGATCCATTTCACCCATTAACATGGGTCCTGGTTGTTGGTAACGAACAATACCTTTACCATCAATGAAAAAATTCCAAGGATCCCCCATCACCTTATAAGCTTTAAAAGCATCGGGGTTTTCATATTGATCCATATGAAGGAAAATAACTTTTCCTTGGTATTTATCTAATAAAGCTTTAACTTCTTGCAGCTGGCGATCGCAAACGGTGCAATGTCCAGGAGTAGCAAATTCCAACATGATCGGTTTGCCACTGGTTAAGGCTTGATCTAATGAATACTGGTACATGCGCTTATCGGGTTGTCGATAAGTGGTGATTTTTGCCATATCTCCACCAACGTCTTGCAGTGTTTTTGTTCTGATTTTAGGTGCTTCAGAACCGATCTGTAATCGACTAGTTGGGGTACATCCCAAAAGAAGAGATATACAGGCTAGAGAGGTAAGTGATATGGCAAATTTGTTCATGAAATCAATTAACCTTTTTCAGCGCTTTAAGGGTTCACTAAAGTGTCAGCTAAGAAAGTTGGTGAGCGTTTAGCCTCACTTTTGGTTTCGTTAACTGTCACAGAATCGGGACCTTTTTTACCAGTTTTAAAGATGTTATAACCCCAAATGATATTGGCAAGTAAAACCAGTGTTCCAAAGAAACCAACCCCTGCCATTAAATGATTCACCATTTTTTCACTGTGAGCATCTGGCGTATAACCACCAATTGAACCAGCTAAGGTAAAGAGAATTACCATACCCATCAATCCTACGTTGTGTACCCAAAAATGAACCTTGACTAACTTCAAGCTAAATATTGGACGGTTAACCAAACGTGGAATGAAATAATAAATGGCTCCAAAAATAGCCATTTCAACCCAACCCAATAAATTGATGTGTCCATGGGCCAAGAGAATTAGTTTTCCGTGAGGAGCGTAATCAACAAAATTGCGCAGGGCAGGTATTCCGCCCATGATAGCGCCCCAAGAAAAGCCAATGATGGCGTAGGTTACGCATGCATAAACGAACAATAAAGTGTAGTGCGTATAAACCGGGTTATAAATCTCTGCATGATAAGGACGAGCGGTGTTCATTTTTTTGTATCTCCTTTTATATTATTTAGCTGGCGGCTCTCCAGCCTCTATTCTAAGATCTTTGTGTTCATTTTTCCAGTTTTTTGGGGCCCAAATACTCACCATTTCATCAACAAAACCTGAACGTTCAGGCATTGGCATTGGGGAATCTGCAGCGCCTTGTCTGGCCTTTAGCTCTGATAAAAATGTTGCCATATCATTGAGCTCTTTTTCAGGAAGGTTGGCGACATAAGCGGCTTCTTTGAATGGCCCATGATCAACAGTTTTTGATTCATAAGTGGCTTCAGGTTTATGTAAGAAATTAAGTAAATAAATAAAGTTTCTTTTGGAGCCAACGCCGTCTAAATCAACGCCATTATTTGTACCATTTCTAACAGCACGATGGCAGCTAGTACAACCTCTGTCCCTGAACAAAACAGATCCCCGTAAGCCAGCTTCTGTAAAATCAAAACTGTCATTGATTTGATACATAGGGCGTTTGAGATGGGATCTATAAATCTCTAATCCCACAAAACTGACAATTGCAAATATGGCAATAAGACCGATTACACCAAAGAGTACTTTCTCACCAATTCTGTATTTATTTAATCCCATTATTGTCTCTTTTAAAAAAAAACCCGCACTAAAAGCGCGGGTTTTAGATTTATATCACAGCAATATTACTGTGTTTTCGCGCTAAATGAGGTGTAATCACTACCACCTTGGGTTGTTCTTGGTGCAGAGGCAAGATATGTAGCTGCGTCAAGAATATCTTGATCTGTAAGTTTGGCAGCAACAATTTCCATCATTTGATAAGGGTCATTATTACGACTTCTATCTCTCCAATTGTGTAATTGGTTTACCAAGTAGGTAAATTTTTGCTGACCAATAACTGGAAATACTGGAGGCGCACCGCGACCGTTGTATCCGTGACAGGAAACGCAGGCAGAAACTTTACCGCTCACACCATATTTAACTAATATTTCACCTCTGTATTTAACACCTACAGGCTGCCCACTAGTTTTGAGTTCATTCAGGTCGGATAGTTCCGGTGTTGTATTGAGAGTATTTACATAAGCTGCAATGTCTTTTCTCTCTTGCGGTGTTAACTGACTTGCAAAGTAAGGCATTACTGCACCAGCTCCTTGAGGAACACGGCGACCTTCTGCAAGATCGGTTAATTGTTTAACAATGTAAGGGTAACCCAGGTTAGCGAGTCTTGGAGCACCCATGGCTTCTGTTCCCCAGCCAGTTGGTCCATGACATGTCATGCAAGCAACTACAGGTCCTTTACCGTTCATGAAGATTTGTTTTCCATTCTCAGGATTCCCATCCATAGGGATACCTTCAGCGAAAGCAAAACCGGAAATAAGCGAAGAGACTAAAGCTATTGTCAGGCTAGCTATTTTTATTGATTTGTACATTTACCCCCCCAATGTTAAAGGTATTAATATGTGAAAAACGTTACTTTAATTGTTTTTAAAAGTCAGTACTTTTCATGAGGATAACCTAAAAAAAAACACTGATCAATAACTTATTCATCAAATTTATCTTAATAATAGTATTAATTTGTAACAAGATTAAAATAATCAAGTTTTAGTTTTAATAAACGTTTGACAAGCTTTTTTTTTAGATATACGCTAAACACATGTCAGTTATTCAAACAACTGGTCTGACGCAGCAAATCGCGAAAAATAACGTTTGAAAACTGGTTTAATTAATTATCAAGTTTGGGGGATATCCATGGAAGACATTAAATTATCACGTCGTCAACTTTTAAAGATGGGCTCAATCGCTTTAGTTGCAGCTCCACTAGTTGGCTTGTCAACAACTGCCTCTGCTAATCAGAATGCAGCAGTTCGTGCAGCGCTTCATTTCCAAAACAAACCTAACGGTGCAAAACGCTGTGGCGTTTGTATGAATTTCTTGCCTAAAGCTGACCTAAATAAGAGTGGTTGCAAGCTTTATCCAGGAGATGATGAAATTTGCCAAAATTGCTATTGCAACGGTTTCGTTCAAAAAGCAGGCTAATATCACAATTAAAAAGGCGGGGTGCTGTGCACGCCGCTTTTTTTTTCCTAAAACATATATAAAAATTTTTTAATAAAAGTAATAAATAAATAGTAAATTAGTGGCCTAGCAATGGAAATATATTTTAAAAGCTATAAAAAAATAAAAACATTGGCCATATTTACACTATAAATAAAAATTATCATTATTGCAAGAGTTTTTTAGGGTTGAAATATTTTTTGCGTTGCAAAAAAACAACTTATCTTGCAGGGGTCTAATCTTTGAGGAGGAGATTGACGTGAATATAAGAAAAATAATGTTTTTCTTTAGCTGTGCATTTCTACTGACTTTTTCGTTGTTGAGTCATTCTGAGCCCTTTCATCCTGGCGGCGCTCCCGGTACCCAAACTATAGATGGTTACAATGCTCTTGGGCCTCAAGTTGAGCAGCCAATTGAATTCCCTCATTCTACTCATGCAAAAGTCATGGATATCAATTGTATGTATTGTCATACCTATGCTCGTAGAAGCGCGGTCTCCGGGATTCCTCGTTTGGATAAATGTATCGGTTGTCACAAAATGATTCCGGAGGTTAGGGATCGTCCGAGAATTAAAAAACTGTTCTGGTATTGGGATAACCATATTTCAGTTCCATGGAAAAAAGTCCATGATTTACCTGACTTTGTTCGCTTTAATCATGAGCGACACATTCAAAGATTTTATTTTCAAGATAAAAGACCGGTTAAGGAAGTTTGTGGTTATTGCCATGGTGATGTAGCCAATATGACCACGGCGAGAAGAGTTAAGGCAATCTCTATGGGTTGGTGTATCGATTGTCATAAGAAAGATCATCAAATCAGTGCTGTTAATTTAAAAACAACAAATGGACCTAATGATTGTTGGATGTGCCATAAGTAAGGTGCTTGATAAAAGACCATAAAAACTATTCATGTAGGGGAGAGAGTAATGGCAGTTGAGAAAAAACCAACGATAGAGCGAAGAGATTTTCTAAAAATCTTAGGAATTAGTGGGGCAGCAGCAACGCTTGCAGGTTGTGGCAATACGTCTATTGAGTCTGGTGTTGAAAAAGTTCAATCTTATGTTCAGCCGGAAGATTTTGTAATACCTGGTAATAGTGTTTTTTATGCTTCCACATGTACTCAATGTTCTTCCCATTGTGGAGTGATGGGAAGGGTAAGGGAAGGTAGAGTATTAAAGTTGGAAGGCAACCCTAACTCGTTAATGAGTAAAGGCAAAATCTGTGGTTTGGGGCAAGCGAGCGTCCAGTTGCAATATAACCCAGATAGATTAACTACTCCGATGATTAGAGATGGATCTCATTTAGTGCCTGCAAGCTGGGAGCAGGCGATGAAGGTGATCAATGATGGGCTTGGGAAAAACAGTCAAATTACTGGCGATCAAATTGTTTTTTTAACCAATAACGTTAGTGGCCATCAAAAAGTATTGATCAGTAATTTTTTAGATAGCTATGGATCTAAAAATCATATCGCCTACGATCCTTTATCAACCAAAATTGGGGATCAGGTTAGGGAAGACATTTATGGGTTTAGTAACCCTGTTCAAAAAGTGAAGGATGCCAAACTCATTCTGTCTTTTGGCAACGACTTTCTAGGTTCTGGTGTTTCCCCAGTGTTTATGGCCACTCAATATGCACAATTTAGAAAGGCTCCGCGGGGAACGTTAGTACAAATCGAGCCACGTATGACTTTAACTGGGGGTAATGCTGATCGTTGGTATCCAATTAAGCCTGGTACGGAAGGAATATTTGCCTTGGGTCTCGCTAATGCCTTAGTGCAACACCCAGAGTATGACAAGGTGCTTCCAGCTGAATTAATCGAAGCTCTTAAGCCCTATGATAAATATACCGTTGGCGAAATGACGGGAATTAATCCAGATGCAATAGGGCATTTGGTTGCCATGATGTGGGAAAAAACTCCAACCTTGGTTTTATCGGGGCTGTCAGCCGAAGGGCATCAACAAGGTTATCAAAACGCATACGCCATTGAGTTGTTAAATATTATCTTAGGAAATGTTGGTAAAACTGTTATGGCGCCAACGGCGAACCCCTTTCCTCAGATGGTGCCTGAAAACGGTAGCTACCAAGGTTTGGTGAATTTAAACAATCAACTGGCAACTAAAAATGTAAAAGCGTTGTTTATTATGGGCGTTAATCCGGTTTATAACGAACCCGCTTTCTTAGGCGTTAAAGGTAATTTAAATAACGTCCCATTGAAAATCGCAATGGTCACTCAATTAGATGAGACAGCTGAATTATGTGATGTTGTATTACCTCTCTTGTCTCCCGTTGAAGAGTTTGGAACTCACATTGCAAGTTATCAACCTGAGGGTGTTGAAATTAGTATTCAACAACCGTTAATGGAAAGATTACATACAGAAACAAAAAGTTTTGGAGACGTTTTACTTTCTCTATTGAAGGAGCGTGATCCTAAAAACTATAGCAAGTATCCTGACTATTATTCTTACATCAGAGAAGCTGTAATTAAATCTAAACCT
>JAGXAW010000055.1 GCA_018971415.1 Betaproteobacteria bacterium | reverse complement strand
CAGCAACAACACACTCTCTTCATCGCTACTTAATTCTGGAGTGAGCGTTTGACGCACATCGATACAAGGAGCAAAGCCGGAAATAATCAAAGACAGAGGCGCAGTAACGGCATGCTGCCCAGTTTCGTCTTGCCACACAGTTTTCATCGACATTGAATCTTTGCCAACTGGGATACTAAGACCAAGATCAATACAAATATCCTGCGTAACAGTCTTTACTGTGTCATAAAGTAATGCATCTTCTCCAGGAGATCCTGCTGCAGCCATCCAATTGGCGGAGAATTTAATATCACTTAATTTGGCAATTCGTGCGGCAGCCAAGTTGGTAATTGCCTCGCCAATAGCCATGCGCCCTGAAGCTGGCGCATTAATCACCGCCAAAGGGGTTCTCTCTCCCATAGCAAAAGCTTCACCATGATAGTGATGAAAATCAGCAAGTGTCACAGCGACGTCGGCCACGGGCACCTGCCAGCGACCCACCATTTGGTCGCGATGAGAGAGCCCTCCCACTGTTCGATCGCCAATCGTGATCAAGAAGCTTTTATCCGCTACAGCCGGTAGTCGTAAAACACGATACAAGGCTTCTCGAACTGTTATTGACGAATCCAGTTGTAAAGGTTTTAATGCGTTTTGTTGATGTACCACCTCACGAACCATTTTTGGCGGTTTACCTAACAACGACTCCAAAGACATATCCACCACTGTCTCACCCAGTAAGCTATCCTCTACCACCAAACGCTGTTCGGCAGTAGCGACACCGACCACGGCAAAAGGACAACGCTCACGTTGACATAGCGCTGTAAATACCGCCAATTGGTCAGGGTGAATAGCGAGGACGTAACGCTCTTGAGACTCATTACTCCAAATTTCCCGAGGAGACATACCAGGCTCTTCCGAGGGAATCTTGCGGATATCAAATTTCCCACCCACCCCGCCATCATGAGCTAACTCGGGAAAGGCGTTTGATAACCCTCCCGCTCCGACGTCGTGAATAGCCAAAATAGGGTTCTTATCACCGAGCCGCCAGCAGCCATCAATGACCTCTTGAGCGCGTCTTTGAATCTCTGGGTTTGAACGCTGTACAGAATCAAAATCCAATTGTTCTTGATTATTGCCACTCGTCATCGATGAGGCGGCTCCCCCTCCCAGACCAATTCTCATTCCCGGCCCGCCTAATTGAATAAATAAACAACCCGGCGTTAAGGGTTTTTTATGTGTGTGACGTGCATCAACAACACCAATTCCTCCTGCCAACATAATTGGTTTGTGGTAGCCACGCATGTGTCCTGCCACTTGTTGCTCATAGGTTCTAAAGTAACCTGCTAGATTTGGTCGACCAAATTCATTATTAAATGCGGCACCACCCAGAGGGCCCTGAATCATAATATCGAGGGCAGAGACTATTCTGGATGGACGACTGCCTGTGCCAGCTTCCCAAGGTTGAACAAAGCCTGGGAGATGCAAATTTGACACACTAAACCCTGTCAATCCAGCCTTTGGCTTAGCGCCAATCCCAGTGGCGCCTTCATCCCTTATCTCACCACCACTTCCGGTTGCAGCTCCCGGATATGGAGCAATGGCTGTGGGATGGTTATGGGTTTCTACCTTAGCTAAAAAATGCGTTAATAAAGGTTGATAAGTGTAACTACCTTCTTCGTCAGGAAAAAAGCGATGCGCTATTTTGCCGGTCAAAATAGCCGCATTGTCAGCATAGGCAACAATAGTACCCTCTGGATGATTCTGATGAGTGGTTCTCACCATCCCAAACAGTGATTTATCCTGTTTATGGCCGTCAATAATCCAGTCGGCATTAAAAATCTTATGCCGACAATGCTCTGAGTTAGCCTGCGCAAACATCAACAACTCAGCATCGGTTGGATTTCGATTGGCATTCACAAATACGTTGAGTAAGTAGTCTATTTCATCTTCAGCCAGAGCCAAACCATACTCTTGATTCGCGTTAACTAGAGCCTGGCGACCTTCTTTAAGTACATCTATTAAGTTGAGTGGTTGTGGCTCATGGGGCTCAAACAATCGGGCGTAATCCGTACGATGACGTATAACACTTTCGGTCATGCGGTCATGTAAACGCTCCGCCAATTGCTCCCACAGCCGATCAGTCATAGGGCTGGAGAGTTTTATGTGATAGGCAACCACTCTTTCAATTCGATTAATTTGTGTTAAACCGCAATGATGAACAATATCTGTGGCCTTACTTGACCAAGGAGAAATAGTTCCAATGCGTGGAGTAACAATTAAAGTCACTTCACCATCCTGAGGAATCTCTGAACTATCTCCATAATTGAGGATTTGTTCTAAGCGGTGACCACCCTGCTCATCAATACGGGCATGAATAGAAAAACAATGCTCATACCACGCTACAATGTTGACTACTGGCAAACCTGACTGGATTAACTCTTGACGTAAGCGTTGTAAGCGAAAACCAGAGAGGGCTTGGGGGCCATGCATATAGTGGACCGCATTCATATTGATCAATATTCCACAAAAGAAAATACGCTTATTATAACGGATCCCGTCTTTTCACAGTGCTGGAAAAAGCAATTCACACTTAAGGGATCACTCTGGTTTAAAATAAGCTATTGATCATCTTGTTTGTCATTAATTATGCTCAGTTTCGAACCACTTAAACATTATGCACTAGTACGCTTTAGCGGAGAGGACGCACAGAAGTTTTTACAGGGCCAGTTTACCCAAGATATGAGCCTCGTTGAGCAAGGTAAAGTTTACTGGACCGGTTACTGTACGCCCAAAGGAAGACTACTTGGTAATGGTCTTATTTGGCAAAACAGTGAGGGCTTTTGGTGGCAACCTCGAATTGAGCTAAGTCCATCATTAATAAAACGATTATCCATGTTTGTATTACGTGACAAGGTAAAAATTGAGGATGATTCCGAACGCCTTGGGCAGCTGGGAATTTACGCTGACTCGCTGGATCAAGCCATGAGCGAACTCTCATTGCCTTGCCCCGCCTTGGGGGAATGCACAGTTAGTCCCGAGGGATTACAAGTCATTCGTCCATACCCCCAGAGAGTGATAGTGATTGGCGAAGAAAAAATACTGAACCTTTTACGTGAAAAAAGCAGCATTAAAGAGAACACTCATTTCTGGCAACGCGCGCAAATTAGTGAAGGATTTCCTGAAGTCACCCTCGCGCAACAAGATCAGTGGATTCCCCAAATGCTTAATATGGATCTAATCCATGGTATTGGTTTTAAAAAGGGATGTTATACCGGCCAAGAAATTGTAGCGAGAACTCATTATCTAGGACAAGTCAAGCGACGCACTGTCTTATTTACCTGTGACACTCCTGTCGAGGAGGGGGATACCCTAGTCAATGATGCTGACCAAGAAACCCTTGTTGGGCACGTTATTAATCATGCTAACAACATTGAAATGCCCACTCTATTCTTAGCTGTTGTTCAAGTGGAAGCGGTTCGACAATCACAATCCTTAAGAATAAGTCGCACTCGCGCAGAGGCAAAAATAGTACCTTTACCTTATAAGGTCGTTGAAGTCTAATGAATATACTCTCAAGACTTCCCACATTAATTGGTATTGCTTGTCTGTGGCTCATTCACTACCTACCTTTGCCCACTCTTGCGCGTTTAGGTAGCGCTTTAGGTCATCTTGCCTTTTACACCAAGATGAGCCGTACCAGTCGCATTAACATTCATGCTTGTTTTCCGGAACTTAGCGTTAAAGAACAACAACAACTGGTTAAACAGCAACTCGGGGCGTTATGTACCAGCCTTCTGGAGTTGGGCATTATTTGGTGGGCACCTAAATCCAGAATAGAGAAGTTGGTTGTATTTAAGAATAAACACTATACGGAGAATCAAACCCGACCCATCATCTTTTTAACCCCGCATTTTGTTGGACTTGAAATGCAAGGCGCCCGAATGGGCATGGCTTTTCGTGGCGTTTCTATGTTTTCAGCGCATAAGAATCCAGACATTGATCGCTTAATTCGTGATGCTCGCGATCGTTTGGGCGACATTATTATGGTCGAGCGTAAACAAGGATTAAGGCCGCTGATTCGAGGACTGAAGGAAGGCAGGCGTCTTTATATTCTGCCGGACATGGATTTTGGTGATAATAATGATTCTATCTTTGTCCCTTTCTTTAATATCCCAGCCGCCACTGTAACCACCCTACCGCGTCTCGCAAAATTAACTAATGCCGTTGTTATTCCGAGTATTTGTTATGCGCTACCTGGCCACACGGGTTATCAGGTTGAATTTTTTGAGCCTTGGGAAAACTATCCCACTGACTCTTTAGAGGATGACGTGGCTCGTATGAATCGCTTCATTGAAGAGCAAATACGGCGGTTTCCAGAACAGTATTTTTGGGGACACAAGCGCTTTAGGACCCGACCAAACCCTGAAGAAGCCTACTTTTACCGTTGGCCACAACCACTAGATTGAACGAAATCGGTTTGCAATAGCATCATTACCCTGCCAAATGTGACGCATGGAAGCAATACCGTGGGCACCGTTGCGATAAGCCTCGGTTAAATTGGCTAACTCCAACCCCCCCAAGGCAATAACAGGTATTGTGCAGTGTTGAACCATCTCTTTAAATTGTGGCCAACCCAGCGGTGTGCCATGTGGATGGGTCAGTGTTTTTTGAACAGGGCCTAGAACAACAAAATCACACCCTATAGTTTGCGCTTGCTCAAGTTCTGCTGGGTTATGGCAAGAGGCGGCGACTAGAGCAAAGTCAGGGCGCGTGGATAGACTCATTAACTGTTTAGAGGTTAAATGAACTCCATGCGCGTTAACACGCTGCGCCATATCAAATGATGAATTAATCAGTACTTGAGCGGAGTAATGTTTAGCAATGGCCATGACCTTTTCAGCGAGTTTACCCAACAAATCTTCAGGTAATTCTTTTTCTCTTAACTGAATTAAACGTAAACCTCTAAAACAAGCACGTTCAAGGGACTCTAAAAATACTGGCTCAGTCATCTGTTGACCATGGGTAATGCCGTATACAACGGGTAACTGTAAACCATTGAGTATTTTTTGATTAGCAGGCAACATGGGAGTGACTTTGTCCTCACCCCATCCTTGCCAAGCTAAGGCCTGTTTTTCGAGTGACTGAGGCTCTCCTTGCCATTTCACTACTCTAAATAAATGTAGCCGCACATGCGCATGGGGATAGACAAAACTTTCACTGAACCAAGGATAGCATTGCTCTACTTGGATACCGAGCTCTTCTTCTAACTCTCGGTAAAGGGCTCTTTCAAGAGACTCATTGGGCTCCACCTTACCACCAGGAAACTCCCAAAAACCTTCATAGACTTTCCCAACGGGTCGTTGAGCCATCAGATAACGTCCTTTGGCATCCACCAACACGCCCACTACCACCTCTGTTATCTGACTCATGATTTGTTTTACCTTAATCGTCCAGCCCAATCACGAGCAAATTGCCAAGCGCTGCGGCCACTTCTTGAACTTCTCATTAAGGCCCAGGTTAACGCTTCAGCCCTGAAGGTCTCCGAGTGAACATCTTCAGCACCAAGTGTTTTAGCCCAATGTTGAGCGATAGCTAGGTAAGTGTCCTGATCCACGGGATAAAAGGAAATCCATAAACCAAAACGGTCAGATAAGGAGGTTTTCTCTTCAATGGTTTCTCCTGGATGGATTTCTCCGTCACGGTGATCCACCTGTTGATTATCCGAGAGAAACTCTGGCATTAAATGACGACGATTGCTAGTAGCGTAAATGAGAACATTGTGAGGGGTTTCACTGACAGAGCCATCCAGTACTGTTTTGAGCATCTTGTATTGGGACTCGTTGGCCTCAAAGGATAAGTCATCACAAAAAACAATAAAGCGCTGCGGATAGGTTGAGAGTAACTCAACAATATCGGGTAAATCTAACAAGTGTTCCTTATCGACCTCGATCAAACGCAAACCTTGATGACCAAACTCATTCACTAGAGCTTTAATGAGCGAGGATTTACCTGTTCCCCTGGCTCCAGTTAAGAGTACGTTATTGGCGCTATTACCAAGAACAAATTGACGTGTATTGTTAAAGAGTCTTGTTTTTTGATCATCAATATGTTTCAAATCGTCTAATCGAATGGTCGGTAAACGACTGACTCCCTCAAAAAATCCTTGACCATTTTTTTTAATACGCCAGCGCGCTGCTTTTGTCTCTTGCCAATTAATCTCTGGAATACGACTTTCTAAAGAGCCAGCCACAAGCGTAATTAATCTGTCTAAACGCTCAATCAAGGAGGTCAAATCGTAGCGTGAATCACTCATTTAGCTTCGGTAGTCCGCGTTGATTCTTACATAATCATAGGAGAAATCACAGGTCCATACAGTTTGTGTAAATTCACCCCTATTGAGTACGACACGAATAAGAATTTCAGATTTTTTCATGACCTGCTGACCCAGTTCCTCAAGATAACTTGCAGCTCGACCACCATGCTCAGAGACCAGAACATCATCTAAGTAAAGTTGGATTTCTGTGACATCAAGGTCAGCAATACCCGCATAGCCAATGGCCGCTAAAATTCGCCCAAGATTTGGATCCTGTGCAAAAAAAGCTGTTTTAACAAGCGGGGAGTGAGCAATAGCATAGGCTACCTTCAAACATTCCTCTCGGCTACCCCCCTTTTCCACCATCACAGACATCAATTTGGTAGCGCCTTCACCATCGCGAACAATCGCCTGCGCAAGAAAACTGGCCACCTCAATGAATGTCTCTTTAAGTATTAAATAGGCCTCACTATGATGATCCTTAATAGGCGTCATTTTGGCTTTGCCTGTCGCTGCAACCACAAAGGAATCATTCGTTGATGTATCACCATCCACTGTAATTCGATTAAAAGAGAGATTGGCCACTTCACTGACAAGTTGTTGCAACAGTGATTGATCTATTTTTGCATCTGTTGCCATAAACCCTAACATGGTGGCCATGTTAGGTTG
>JAGXAW010000054.1 GCA_018971415.1 Betaproteobacteria bacterium | reverse complement strand
TGTGATTTGGCTTCAGAGTAATTGGTTTGAACAGGTCACAGGATTATTTGATGTCATCGTCTCTAATCCGCCTTACATAGCACCAGGGGATCCCCATTTACAAGGTGATGGTCTACCCTTTGAACCACAACTTGCTCTCACCGCCGACAATCAGGGTACTCAAGCTCTAGCCTCAATTATTAAAGACTCCCCCCGTTATTTAAAAAGACCAGGCTATCTCTTCTTAGAACATGGCTATGATCAAGCAGCATTTGTAGCACAGGCGTTAGAACAAGAGGGTTTCACAGAAATTAAGCTGCATCTCGATTTTAATCATCACCCCCGATTAACACAGGGAACATTACGCTAAATTCGTGTAAAATTATGTTACTAAGTACTGCAAAAGACGAATGACAATGGATCGAGAAGTCACACTACCGGGGTCACGCCGCGTCATAGACGGGGTGGAACGTATTTTTTATGATGGATACTGGATCAAGTATTACGCTCCACCTGCAGACTCCCTCACCGCAAAAAAACAACTCATCACCGCCTTAACCAGACGTTTATTTAACCATGTTGAACATGGCATCAATATCCCAGGCTCTAAGCTCAATGATGCACGCTCATGCTACGAGCAAGAAATGGATCCCCATCTAAAAAGGGTTAAAGGGGCCATGCTTGCAGGCTCTTTATTTAACCGAGCAACAGATATCATCACCAAGCTTGTTGAGATACAGGAATTAGGGGTTGAAATTAGCTCTGATAACGGTTTGCTGCGTGAATGTGGACGGTGCCTCCAAGAAGCGTTGGGGCTTGGTCGACTGGTACTGCATCGCAGTGGTGAGGAAGGGATTGACGAGCTTTGGGGGGAGCCGCTTCATGCCTTCTCCATTCCAGTGGAAGCTTTCTACGAAAGTCGCTACATTAAAATTGCCTCAACCATGAGAGATGTGGATCGTATTGGGCAAGCTTTAATCAAAACGTTCATGCCTGAGAGCGCTTATGATGGCATTCAACCCTTAATTGAGGCGGTAACGCAAACGGCCCACTTTAAGGTAGAGACCTTACAAACGGATAAGGCTATTTTTTCCGTTTGGCCAAACTTTGTTGTTGCCAGTGAACGATTATTGGCTTTTAGACCACAGGCGAAGGAAAACCCAAGTCTTGAGTATGATCGTTTACAAGAGGAAGGAGTGAGACTCATTGCTCAGGGACAATCTATCATCAGTGATATTATTCGTGCGCGCACCCCGATGCCCAAGACCACACGAGAATATATAGCGCGACTTGACTCTTATCGAGAAAAAGTGATCAGAGAAGCCGCGCGCAATAAGAATTAAAGTAACTCTTTTAACTCGCCAGTTTGGTACATTTCAGTGAGAATATCAGAGCCACCAATGAACTCACCGTTAATGTAGAGCTGAGGAATGGTAGGCCAGTTAGCGTACTCTTTAATGCCTTGGCGAATTTCAGGATCTTGCAAAACATCCACAGCCAAGAAATCATTGACACCACTTTGGCGTAAAATTTTTACAGCATTGGCTGAAAAGCCGCACTGAGGAAAATCCGGGCTGCCTTTCATATACAACACAACTTTATTGGATTTGACTTGATTATCAATGACATCTTTAACTGACATGGCTTACTTTCTCCATAAAAAACATGCAAAACAATATTATCCTAGGCCTAGCTTACACTATCAAGGTTTAATTGGACTTATTTTGTCCATTTTTTGTTCCACTGCGCAAGCTTGGGGTGATGTGGGTCACGAGGTGGTCATGGCTATTGCTTGGCAACACCTAACAGAACACAGTCAACAGGCTATCCAGCAACTGATTGATCTAGATACTGACAATACGCTAACTGCTAAAAATCCAATAGCCATCGCCACCTGGGCAGATCGCTACCGCAGCCAAAAGCAGGTATCGGGGGTGAATCCCTATCAACAAACGCATTTGTGGCATTTTGTTGATCTTGATATTGACCACCCCAACTTAAACGAAGCCTGCTACCAGCATCCAACGAGCTCGGGGTTTGCCAGTGCTGGGCCAAGCCATGATTGCATCGTTGATAAAATTGAGGCTTTTTCTAGGGAGCTTAAGCTCTACCATGCAAGTCAACGAAGAGATGAGCAGCAAGAGGCCGTTCTTGCACTCAAATTTTTAATTCATTTTGTTGGCGATTTACATCAGCCACTGCATGCCAGTAACCATCATGATAACGGCGGTAATAAACTGACGATTATTGTTGATCACAAAAAAATATCTCTACATCATTTTTGGGATACCACGCTTGTTCACTCACTAGGCTCCGATCCCGTTTTGATTGCTCAAACACTCAATCAAAGCATCACCGAACAGGTTATCCACAATTGGCAGAGGGGAAGCTTAATTGACTGGACTCGAGAGTCTTTTAAAACAGCAAAAGAGGTGATTTACACGCCTTTACTGATGAGTGGTGACAGCGGTTATTACAATGATCCCAGTCATTACAATGAGGCAGTCAGTATTGTACGCATAGAGCTCGAGGAAGCCGGTATTCGGCTTGCTTTATTACTTAATGAGGACTTACGTTAAACAACGCCTACTTGATTGATCGGAAAGGTCAGGCGTTGTACTTTACCTAACAATTCAATGAGCATCATCACTCGGGATTCCCCAGTTTGCGCTTCACTGATTTTGTCTAAAATCCCCATTAATCCTTTAAAGGGACCCTCTTTGACCAACAACCAATCTCCCTGTTTATAAAGGGGGGCTGGATGAAGTAATGACTCATCACACATTCTACGAATATCTTCAATAATCTCATCAGGTAGCGTGGCAGGCGTTTCACCAAAGAGCAATAAGCCACTGCCCACTCCACGGGTAGAGCGAATGGTATACGTATCATCCTGTGTGTAATCTAAGTAAGCAAACAAGTAGCGTGGAAACAGGGGCTCAAAGACTTTTTCAATTTTATTGTTTTTTTTCTTTTCTTTAACTATTCTAGGCAAATAAACAGAGTAGCCCTGATTGGTTAGCTCTAATTCCGCACGCTCCTCATGCCGTGGCTTTGTTTGAACCACATACCATTTTTTCATATTAATCTAACAATTCAAGGATATCTGTTAATTGACTTCCCACCTTACTAGGAGGCTCTCCAATCTCCTCGAGCGGCATCTGATAGCGATTTACCCAACAGGTTTTAAAACCAAACCAGGTGGCGCCAAGTGCGTCCCAACCATTACTTGAAACAAATAAAATTTGCTCTTTAGGGTAAGAAAATTGCTTCAGAGCAAGACTATAGGTCTCTGGCGCAGTTTTAAATAACTTAACGGGTTCTATGGTTAATACAGCATCTAAATACGCATCAAAACCTGCGGCTTTGACAACCTTATCGAGCATTTCACGTGAGCCGTTCGATAGAATAGCTGTATGGATTTTTTTCTCCTTTAATGTCTTTAATACAGACAGGTTTTCTGGAAAGGGAACAAGATGGTTATACACTTCCATGAGCTTCGCCTCTTGTTCACTCGTTAGCACCAAAGACAAACGTTTCGCAGCATAACGCAGGGCTCTACGGGTAATTTCCTCAAAGGGCAAATAATACTTACTGCCCTCTGGATTATGTGGGTCACTTTGCGTAATCAGGCGCGTGTATTCAATTTGTTTATCGCGCCAAATTTGTGACAAGGCGGTCCCATGCCCTGGAAAGAAAAACTCTGCTAACTCACCCACGGAGTAGACATCAAAAAGAGTACCATACGCATCAAAGACAACAGCTTTAATCGACATTAATTTCTCCCATATCCATCTTCAAAACGTACAATGTCATCCTCTCCAAGATAGAGTCCTGACTGTACCTCAATAATCTCAAGTGGCTCTTGCGTTAAATTCTCAAGCCGGTGTTTAACCCCTAAAGGAATATAAATAGACTGATTTTCTGTCAGTGTCAGCACTTCCTCGCCTCGCGTTACCGTTGCGGTTCCTTTAACCACCACCCAGTGCTCGGCGCGTTGATGATGCATTTGTAAAGACAAACGACCACCAGGCTTTACCGTTATACGTTTTACTTGAAAGCGCTCACCGCGATCAATGGAATCAAATTCACCCCAAGGTCTTGGTACACGCCGATGCTGTAATGCCTCAGGGACATCCGCCTCTTGTAAATGACTGACCACTTGTTTGACTTTTTCCACTTCATCTCTGTGGGTCACCAGTAACGCATCTTGCGTATCCACAATAATTAAATCTTTTACACCCAAGGCGACCACAGGCCGATGTTTGGCGTATATAAAATTATTCTGACTATCTAGCACATAGGCCTCTTCCGTGAGTCTGTTACCGAGCTCATCGGGGGGGGTTAACTGCGCTAGAGCATTCCAGCTGCCAACATCACTCCACATTCCCGCAAAAGGCATCACAGCCACATTGTCTGCTTTTTCAAACAAGGCTGTATCAATGGGTTGCGCAGGAATGAGCTGATAATCCTGAGCGTTGACTCGTACAAAATGCTGGTCTATTTGAATGCTAGCCAGGGCTTTTTGAGTTGCCAAAAGTATCTCAGGGGCATACTGCTCACAGGCTTTGATGAGTACATCTTTACGCATCAAAAATATACCGGCGTTCCATAGACACTGTGGGTTACTTAGTAACTCTATGGCGCGCTGTAAGTTAGGTTTTTCAATAAACCGCTCAACCACATGTGTTTTAAGTGGTTGCATACTTGAGCTGGCGGCCTGTATGTACCCATAGGCGGTACTAGGCTCATTCGGCACCACTCCAAAGGTGACAAGGTAACCCTGCTCTGCCGCCTCTACCGCCTCATTGACCATCTCTTTAAATGCTTGGGTATCAGGAATATAGTGATCTGCAGGACAAAAGAGTAATAATCCCTCTTGGTTGGAAGTATAGAGTGCTGCATAGAGCATGGCCGCTGCCGTGTTACGCGCAACAGGCTCAAGTAAGTGGGTTGGTTTAACCCTTGCCTGCTCTGCTGCATCATCCACTAAGAAACGATGCTCATCCGAACAAACAGTTAAAATAGCCTCATTAATCGGTTTTAAACGCTCAAAGGTAAGCTGTAATAAGCTTTTGTTATCCATTAAGGGGATAAATTGCTTAGGAAAAGCTTTACGGGAAAGAGGCCATAAACGAGTTCCACTGCCACCGCACAACACCACCGGTTGGATTAATCTTTGCGTCATTATTTCCTCTGTTTTAGACTCTTTGTTCGCTTAATTTAACATTCTACCGAATTTAGAAAAACATTTAAAATCCATACGATTCTATTTTTTAGTATTTTTTCTGCTTTTTATATAAAATAGAAACCGAATACGGAACTCTCCTATTGACGATTAGGTCTCAGCAAATTTATTATTTAGTACGGAAGCTTACTTTCTTATTTATTTGCTATGATACAACATTCAACAAGACACCCTATCTATCACCCTATTGCTCTATTTGGAGCTTTGATTGCCATTGCTTTTGCATGGTTACCTACCTT
Source organism: Betaproteobacteria bacterium (assembly GCA_018971415.1). Lineage (GTDB taxonomy): Bacteria > Pseudomonadota > Gammaproteobacteria > Burkholderiales > Ferrovaceae > PN-J185. The sequence continues at coordinate 1,923 of JAGXAW010000054.1, read as the reverse complement.
GAGTTTACTTGTCGGTCACCCTGGCTGGCCACTGTGGATTGGTTTATTAGCACTACCTCTCTTAGAGCTTGTTTTTCACCGATATCAAGGGCCCATTCCTTTTTGGCACTTTTGGACATTGCGACTTATTCTGGCGGTCATTACGCTTCAAGGTTTGGTGGGCGCGCTTCTCGCCAGTCATTACTCATGGTGGCTAGTGATGCTTGCGGGCGCAGGCTCGGGTTATGCGGCTGGCAGCTCTGGTAACGCTTTAGGTCACGAGCTGGGGCATAGCAGAAATAAATGGGATAAACGTTTAGCCAAGTGGTTTTTCACCACCGTCTGCTTCGGACACTACACCCAAGAACATGGTGCAGGACACCATGTTCTTGTGGGCACGCCTAAGGACAGTCTATATACCCACGTCAGCGATAACCTAACCAGCTTTTCTAAACGCAATATGATTAAGCAATTTCGCTTAGGTATTCAAATCGCTCGATCAAGAGACAATATTTGGTCTGAGGTGTACGGCCCAATTTTTTATTATGTATTAATCAATTTGGTGGTTGGCTACCTGGCCGGCTGGAAAGGAGTCGTGTTTTTAACTTTCCAAACCATAGTGATGTACATGGTAGACGCCTCTATTACTTTCATTCAACACTGGGCTCTGCATCGCCGCCAAGTCAACGGCCGTTTTGAGCGTGTAGGTCCCGAACATACTTGGGATTGCGATAACTGGATCACTACAGTGGTTTCATTTAACAACTGCCGTCACGTGGATCATCACATTAACCCAGGTAAAGACTTAAACGCTCTAGAGAATATTCCAGGATCGCCTAAGATGCCCTATGGCTACGCCATCATGGGGACTTTAGCCAATTTTCCAGGTCTATTTAGAAGAGTAATGGAGCCCCATTTGCCTCACCACCATTCTTTACAAGAACGTTCAGCGTAAACCAAAGGATCAGTTAAGACCTTATAACAGAGTGTTTATTGAGTATAATCTTGAATAGTCACTATTAAGGTCTTAACCATGCTCGTTCATCCTAACTTTGATCCCGTTGCACTTCACCTAGGTCCTTTAACTGTTCGCTGGTATGGTCTTATGTACCTGTGCGGCTTTTTAGCCGGATCCTATGTGGGGCGCTGGCGGATTAAAACCCAACCTTGGTTAAAGTGGAATGTGGATGAGGTCGATCAATTTTTAACCTATGTGGTATTTGGTGTCATTCTAGGTGGCCGTTTAGGCTATGTTCTCTTTTACAAACCTGAATATTATTTCTCTCATCCATTAGAGATTATCGCTCTGTGGCAGGGAGGAATGTCCTTTCATGGTGGCTTTTTAGGTGTCACGGTAGGCAGCATCCTCTTTGCCAGAAAAACCCATCGTCGCTGGTTGGATGTGACGGACTTTGTGGCGCCTTTAGTGACTTTTGGATTGGGCTTCGGACGCCTTGGTAACTTTATCAATGGTGAGTTACCCGGTCGGCCCACAAGCCTGCCGTGGGGAATGGTTTTTCCCAATACTGACTTGATGGCAAGACACCCATCGCAACTCTATGAAGCCACCCTTGAAGGCTTGGTACTTGGGACAATATTAATTGTAGCAAGTCGCCACCAAAAACCTACTGGCGTTTTGTCCTCTTACTTTTTAATGGGCTATGGCTTATTTCGCTTTCTCGTGGAATTTACCCGTGAACCAGATAATTTTTTAGGCCTTCTTAGTTTGGGGCTCAGTATGGGGCAGTGGTTAAGTATCCCTATGATTGTAGTGGGTGTTATCCTCTGGAGAACTTCCTTAAAATCAGCTATGATAAAAGCATAAAATTCCTTCACAAGTAGATGAGGGATAAATAATAACGAAGAACACTGACAACGAGATTTTTTAACTGCTTTTTATTATCTGGGAGAAATAAAATGAAACAACTCGTGTCGTTACTTATC
>JAGXAW010000053.1 GCA_018971415.1 Betaproteobacteria bacterium | reverse complement strand
CTTCAAATCCTAGATACATCGTTGCTGTCATGGTGGATGATCCAAAAGGCGCGGTTTACTACGGCGGAGAAGTGGCGGCTCCTGTCTTTTCTGTATTGATGGGCAGTGTTTTGCAAATGAACGGAATTCCACCCGATGATCCGGGTTCTGGTGATTACCGTATCACCACAAAAAATGATGCGGCGGAGGACACGTGATGATGGCTGAAGTTAACCATCCCATTCCTCCTGGCCGCGGTAGTTTCAAACATACCGCGGCCCAATTGCATTCAGAGCTTCAGATAAAAGAGTTGATCTCAGACAGCCGATTGGTTAAACCTGGTGATACGTTCGTGGCTTATCAGGGTGATAAGTTAGATGGAAGAGAATACATTGCTGATGCGCTTGAGCGAGGCGCTCAATCGATTATTTGGGACCCAAAGGGATTTGTTTGGCCTGATAAATGGCAACATATTGCTCATCGTCCTGTGGCTCATTTAAAAGAAAATATCAGTGAGTTAGCGAGCGTTATCTATAATTCACCCTCGCAACACATGAGTGTGATAGGGGTGACGGGGACCAATGGGAAAAGTACATGTAGCCAATGGCTAACTCAACTTTTAACAAAAAAAGAAGGGTCCTGTGGATTGATGGGAACCTTGGGTAATGGCATTTGGCCGGAGCTCGCCGAGTCTTTAAATACGACCTTAGATGCCATTGAGTGTCAAAAATGGCTTAATCATTTCGTCCAAGCACAATGCAAAAATTGTGTGATGGAAGTGTCTTCTCATGGTTTGGTTCAAGGTAGGGTAAGTGGTATCAGTTTTACCGGAGCCATTTTTACCAACCTCACTCGTGATCATTTGGATTATCACGGCACTATGGAAGCGTATGCCGAAGCCAAAGCATTACTCTTTCAAGCTAAGGGTTTGCAATGGGCAGTAATTAATATTGATGATGCATTTGGGCAAACTTTGGTGGAGCGCTACCGCAACACAATACCAGTTGTACTAGGGTATTCTTTAAAACCTTCAGAAAATGAAGAGATCTTAAGTGCATCTAACATTAGGCTCAATCTGCAAGGTATTTCTTTTGATCTGGCTTATCAGGGAAAAATAACAGAAGTTAAGGCACCCATATTAGGTCGTTTTAACGTGGCAAACTTACTCGCAGTGTTAGGAGCGTTAAACTGTTTGGGAATGGATATTAAGGAAGCCATTACTTCCCTTGACGCTCTTCAATTTCCAAAAGGTCGATTAGAAAAACTCTCTTCAACCAATGCCCCATCTGTGGTCATTGATTATGCCCATACTCCAGATGCTCTTGAGCAGGTATTACTCACATTAAGAGAAATTGTTCCGCAAAATGGAAAATTAATTTGTGTGTTTGGTTGCGGGGGAAATCGGGATACGGGTAAACGCTCGCTAATGGGTCGGGTCGCGGACAGACTTGCAGACCAAATTATCATCACCAATGATAATCCTCGCCATGAGGATCCTCTTGCTATTGCCATGACAATTCGTCAAGCCATCGAGCAACAAGCCGATATTATTCTGGACCGTCGTCAAGCCATTGAATCAGCATTAAAACATGCCTCATCCAATGATGTGATTTTGATTGCTGGAAAAGGTCATGAAAATTATCAAGAGGTACAGGGCAGTAGGTATGTCTTTAGCGACCATGATGTGGTTAGTGCATGGTACCAAAGGAGAGGGCAATGAGTGAGTATCAAGCGCCTATGATGACAGTGGGTCAGCTTGCTCGATATTTGTTGTTAGAAACGGATACGCAGCATCAATCAAGCAACATCTATCGTATTTCCACTGATAGCCGAACCATTGATAAGGGTGATGTATTTGTGGCTTTGGTGGGAGAACAATTTAATGGTCATGATTTTGTGGTAGCCGCCTTTAGACAAGGAGCGGTGTGCGCCATTGTTAATCATGATTGGGTGGCCCCTGAGGAGCTCAGTGACGCATGTTTATTCAGAGTGAAAGATACGTTAGTAGCTCTTGGGCAAGTAGCCCATCAATGGCGTAAAGAAATCAATCCATTTGTGATTGCCCTGACAGGAAGTAACGGTAAAACCACGGTGAAAGAAATGATAGCTGGGGTGTTGCGAGTCCATGGTGAGCATATTGGTTACTCGGAGGGAGCCGTACTGGCCACTCACGGTAACCTCAATAATGCCATTGGTGTGCCATTAACTTTATTAAGATTACGACCCCATCATCGTTTTGCAGTAATAGAAATGGGTATGAATCATGAAGGAGAAATTACTTATCTCTCTAAAATGGCGCAACCTGATGTTGCATTAATCAATACAGTACAGCGGGCACACATAGGATTGTTAGGCTCAATTGAGGCAATAGCTCGGGCCAAGGGTGAGATATTTGTGGGCTTACAAGAGGGCGGTGTTGCGGTCTACCCAACTGATTTATCGACAAGTTCAGTACTCTCTCAAGCCGCTCAACACAAGCGTCAACTCACTTTCGCAATGAGTGCTCAAGCGGATATCACGGGAGCCGTCAAAATGGATGAGCTCATTATTTCAGGTTTTGGTGAAACCTTGGCTGTACGTTTACAGGTCCCTGGTCGCCATAACCAAGTTAATGCGCTAGCTGTGATTGCGGGCTGCCTAGCAGCAGGAGTGGGCGCGAGAGACATTGCGACAGGCTTGGAGTCCTTTAGGGGAGTGGCAGGTCGTTTAGAGGCGCAATACTCAGACCTTGGTGCGTTAATTATTGATGATACGTATAACGCCAATCCAGATTCTGTTTTTGCGGCAATGAATGTATTAAACGAGCGTCAAGGTAGAAAGATTTTGGTGCTTGGTGATCTTGGTGAGTTAGGTAAATTTGCTGAAGAGTTACACCAAGAAATTGGCCTAAAAGCAAAGCAGTTAGGAATTGATAACTTGTTTACGTTAGGTGAATTGACCCGTCATAGCGTGGAGAGTTTTGGTGAAGGTGGGCACCACTATCAATCTGTTGAAGAAATTATTGCCACACTCAAACCGCAGCTCAATCGTGATACCACGGTATTAGTAAAAGGATCTCGTTTCATGAAAATGGAGCGAATCGTTAAGGGATTAATGAAATGAAGAGAATAAACGTATGTTATTAGCACTGGCACATTGGTTAGGCTTAACCATGGGAATACATGGCTTTCGTGTATTTGATTACATTACTTTAAGAGCTGTGCTGGCTACTTTAACTGCGCTGACTTTGTCCTTCATGGTGGGCCCCGCCATGATTCGCCAGTTAACTGCTTATAAAATTGGACAGTCGGTGAGAACGGACGGTCCTCAAACGCACTTAATTAAGAGTGGTACCCCCACGATGGGTGGTGCCTTGATTTTAGTGGCGATTATTATTACAACGCTGTTATGGGCTGATTTGAGTAATCGATATATCTGGTTATGTTTGTTGGTGTTGGTTGGTTTTGGCATCATTGGCTGGGTCGATGATTACCGTAAAGTGGTCCACCGAAATCCTAAGGGTCTATCAGCAAAAGCGAAGTTTTTTTGGCAATCTGTCATTGCTCTTTGTGTGGCGGTTTATTTAGCTTACATGGCAACAAGTCCCGCTGAAACCGAATTGATTGTTCCCTTTTTTAAAAGTATTAAATTACCTCTGGGCAGTATTGGTTTTATTGTACTTACTTACTTTGTCATTGTGGGCAGTAGTAATGCAGTTAATTTAACCGATGGGTTAGATGGTCTTGCCATTATGCCAACTGCCATGATTTCAGCTGCCTTGTCTATTTTTGCGTATGTGGCAGGAAATAAAATTTTTGCTGCTTACCTTGCTTTCCCAAGTGTTCCCGGTGCTGGAGAGTTAGTTGTATTTTGTGCGGCCATGACCGGCGCGGGCCTAGCCTTTTTATGGTTCAACGCTTACCCGGCAGAGGTATTTATGGGCGATGTGGGGGCCTTGGCATTGGGAGCTGCATTAGGTTTAGTGGCAGTGATTGTTCGCCAAGAAATCGTGCTCTTTGTGATGGGCGGAGTGTTTGTTTTTGAGACATTGTCGGTGGTGCTGCAGGTGGCATCCTTTAAGTTGACCGGTAACCGTATTTTTAGGATGGCTCCTGTTCATCATCATTTTGAGTTGAAAGGGTGGAAAGAGAATCAGGTGGTAGTTCGTTTTTGGATTATCACAATCATTTTAATTCTGGCTGGCTTGTCCACATTGAAAATTAGGTAATAAGAGATGGCGGATTTATTTAACCAACAACAAACAATACTGGTGTTAGGTCTCGGAGAGACCGGGGCATCGGTATTGCGTTGGTTGAAACAATATCCAGATCTTCAAGTGATAGCAGCGGATACCAGGGATAATCCACCGCACATTGAAAGTCTGAAAGAGTCTTTTTCTGAAGTTAATTTTTACTGTGGGCAAGAGGCTGATGGCGCTATTGATCGTGCCCATATTATTATCGCCAGCCCAGGTATTCCTCTGAGTTATCTACCTATTGTAGAGGCAATAAAGCGCGGCGCTCAGGTAATGGGTGATGTTGAGATCTTCGCAAGATTAGTGAGCCAATCAACTTCTAAGCCTATTTTAATTGGTATAACAGGCTCTAACGGCAAGAGTACAGTAACCACCATGGTAGGAGAGATTCTAAAAGAGGCGGGCTTAAGAACAGCGGTAGTTGGGAATATAGGAACGCCGGTTCTTGATGCAATTAATGAGCCTGAGACGTACCAAGCTTATGTCATTGAGTTATCCAGTTTTCAATTAGAGACCACAGATAGCTTATATCTTGATGCTGCTACGGTATTAAACTTAAGTGAAGATCATCTTGACCGCTATCCTGGAATGCGGGAGTATGCAGCCGCCAAGGAGCGCATTTTTAAACACTGTAAAGCTCGCGTTACCAACCGGGACGACAGATACTCTAGCGCAATGACTGAGCAAGGAACGCTTACCTTTGGATTAAGCGCACCACAAATCAGCACAGATTGGGGTACTCAAAAGATTGATGATCAATTATGGGTATATCAAGGATCCACACCTTACTTTAGCGTTGATCGTTTTCCTTTAGCAGGATTACATAATGTTGCTAATGCAATGGCTGCACTCGCGCTAACACAAGCGGTTGGTATTGATCCTGTTGCTGCATGCGCAAGTTTAACAAGATTTAAAGGATTACCGCACCGCGTTGAGTTTGTCACACGACATAATGACATTACTTTTTACGATGATTCCAAGGGAACCAATGTGGGCGCCACAGTGGCTGCTCTTGAAGGTTTACCACAAAAAGTGGTGTTAATTGCAGGAGGAGAGGGAAAAGGCCAAGACTTTTCTCCTCTTCAATCTGCGCTAAAACAACATGCTCGTGCCTTGGTGTTAATTGGCCGTGATGCTCCGTTAATTGAGCAGGCAACACAACACAGTGGTATTCCCACTGTGTTTGCAAAAGACATGAAAGAGGCAGTGGTTAAATCTCTCGACTTCGCCTTAAAGGGAGATGCAGTATTACTCTCTCCAGCCTGCGCAAGCTTTGATATGTTTGACAATTACTTACATCGTGCGCAAGTTTTTATTCGCTCTGTAGAAGAAGTAACAGGGGGTAGCGCATGATAAAAACGTTTGCCCCTCCAAAATTACTTCGTTCCGAATACGATATCGCTTTGTTGTGGACCATATTGGCTCTCCTTGCAATCGGGGTCATCATGGTTTATTCGGCCTCCATTGTCAGTGCGGAATCTGATCGACATACGGGATACCACTCTAGTTACTATTTTATTAGGCAGCTTGTTTATGTGGGCGCTGCCACAATGGCTGCCATCATTGCATTTCAAATAAAAGTTGAGACTTGGCAGCGTATCGCGCCATTTCTATTTTTCGCCGTGGGCCTCCCCATGCTGCTGTTAGTATTAATTCCAGGTTTGGGTAAAGAAGTGAACGGCAGTCGTCGTTGGTTATCACTCATTATTTTCAATCTGCAGCCCTCTGAGTTCATGAAATTTTTGGTGGTGCTTTATGCTGCGGATTACACGGTGCGCAAGGCAGCATTCATGCACAGCCTGACCAAAGGGTTTTTTCCTATGGGGCTCGTCATGATTCTAGTGGGGTACCTATTGTTAAAAGAGCCAGATTTTGGTGCGCTGGTAGTGATGACTGCCATCACGGCATCTATTTTGTTTTTAGGTGGTTTGAATTGGCGATTATTTGTCATTTTAATGTTGCTATTGAGTGTAGCCTTTGTATTTTTGGTGGTGATGTCGCCCTACCGTTTTAATCGTTTAATTTGGTTTTGGAATCCATGGGCAGATCCCTTCGGCAAGGGCTACCAATTAACCCATGCACTGATTGCGTTTGGTCATGGTGGATGGTTTGGTGTTGGTCTGGGAGCAAGTGTTGAGAAGCAATTGTATTTACCAGAGGCACACACAGACTTTTTAATGGCTGTAATTGCTGAAGAATTAGGGTTTATCGGGGTGCTTTTTACCTTGGCTTTATTTATCTTTTTAGTGTGGCGCTCATTTGCTATCGGTCGGCGTGCTGCAGCGTTAGGCAATCATTTTGGCGCCTTAGTGGCGCAAGGGGTAGGCGTTTGGATCGCAGTACAAACCATCGTTAATGTTGGTGTAAACATGGGTATGCTGCCAACAAAAGGATTAACCCTGCCGCTTCTTAGCTACGGTGGCTCAGGGATCATGTCCAATTTATTAGCCTTAGCCGTATTGATGCGTATTGATTACGAGTTACGTGTCTCACCACGTTCGAGGCTATCATGACAAAGCCGACGGTATTTATCATGGCAGGCGGTACGGGAGGACATGTCTTTCCGGCCTTGGCAGTGGCTGATCAATTGCGACTTAAACAATGGCAAGTTATTTGGCTTGGGTCAGAAAATGGGATGGAAGCAAAACTGGTACCTGAAAAAGGATACCAGTTAGAAACGATTGCTGTAAAAGGGATGCGTGGTAACGGTCTAATGCGTTATTTGCGTGCTCCTTGGATGATTTTTAAAGCCTGTAAGAGGGCGCTTTCACTGTATCGCCAATATCAACCGACCGTTGCAGTTGGATTTGGAGGGTTCGCCTCTTTCCCTGGCGGGGTAGCGGCAAAACTCCATGGCTGTCCATTAATTCTCCATGAGCAAAACGCTGTGGCAGGATTAACCAATAGACTTTTAGGGCTGTGGGCGAAACAGGTTTACACCGGTTTTCCGAATGCTTTTCAGCATACTTCAAAAAATCTAATCGCTAATCTACTGACCATTCCTGAGCATTTAAAATGGGTGGGAAATCCTGTACGAAGCTCAATTGTTGGTCTAACAGACCCCTTTCAGCGTTATCAGAACCGTCAAGGAAAGTTAACCATACTAATCATTGGGGGCAGCCAAGGCGCTCGTGCCCTAAACAGAATAATTCCTGATGCTTTATCTAAATTGAGTATAGAAGAGCGTCCTTTAGTGATCCATCAAGGTGGAGCAAAACTCTTTGAAGAGTTGCAGCAATGTTATCGGTTTCATCAAGTTGAA
>JAGXAW010000052.1 GCA_018971415.1 Betaproteobacteria bacterium | reverse complement strand
AGGCTATTGGGTTAATTTCAATCTACTCGTTCAGGCGCAAGATTTTTTAACCTTAATCATTGCCATACTCCCAGGCATTATCGTTGCTAGCGTCTTAACAGCAAAACCAAATACGGCAGTGGTAGGAGGAGGTATCTTTATCGTCTACTTAAGTCACCTTGGTTTTGGTAAAACCTATCAAGACAATCATGTGCTTTTCTTTAATGATGTCATCGCCGATTTTGTGGGTTTATTGTGCTCTGCTGTGATGTATCAATTAATGGATTTACAGAGTAACTCTTGGCTACAACAACGCGTGGTTCGATCCCTTCGACAATTGGTGGTAAATTGCTGTCAAACTCAAGAACCTTTACAGCGAGAGAAATTTGAATTAGCTGTACGAGAATTGATTTATCGTTCAGGCAGTACGCATAAAACAGTTTCTAAAGAAGACCAACAACTGTTAATTTGGTTTTTTATCTGTCTTGAAACGGGACATATTGTTATCAATATCCAGCAATCTCTTAACGAGCTTTCAGATCATCAAACTGTATCATCGATTAACAATACACTTGACTCTATCGCTCAGTTGTTTACCCGTATAACCCATCATCATTTTAATCAAAGTATAGAACTGATTGATCAAAGTATTCATCAATTGAACCAACATTTACATGGTCGCGAGTCCTTTATAAAAGCAGATTTACAATTACTTAAATATACTTTAATCGACCATCAGTCATGGTTAACTCACAGTAAAGTGGAGGAAAGATGAAACCAGAGATTATTATCTTGGGCGTACAACTGCCTACTCTCGTTCCTCTTTTCGTGTTCACTGGCGTTGTGATGTTTTTTCTGGACAGACAGTTCGCCGCCTCAAGTCTTTACAACAGGATCTGGCATCCCGCCCTCTTTAGAACAGCGGTATTTGTATTGATATTCACTTCGTTAGCACTACTTATTTATTAGATTATTATGAAAATCTCACTTAGCACTTATAAAAAAGTATTACCTACCTTATTGTTGGTACTGATTGCTTTATTGTTACTCAAACTACTTTGGTCTCACTATATTGATTCCCCTTGGACAAGGGATGGTCGCGTACGTGCGGATATTGTTAATATCGCACCCGATGTCAATGGACTTGTCACAGCGGTCTATATTAAGGATAACCAGCACGTTCATCGAGGTGATCCACTCTTTGAAATCGACAATAAGCGATATACCGACTCTCTGTTAGAGGCGAAAGCCAATGTCGCTGAAAAAAAAGCGGATTTATTATTAAAAGAAGCTCAAGCAAAACGTCGGCAGCTGGTCGATGAAAAGGTCATTTCTCAAGAAGACAAAGACAATGCCAAACTGGCACTTCTTAGCGCTGAAGCACGTTATCAATTGGCCTTATCACAATTGAGTCAAGCCACCCTCAATCTTGAGAGAACACAGGTTCGCGCTCCTGTGGATGGCTGGGTAACCAATTTATTACTTCGACCAGGAGACTTTGCTCACACGGGAACCCCTTCTGTTGCCGTGATTGATGAACATTCTTTTTGGGTATATGGTTATTTTGAAGAAAACAAAGTTCACCATATTGCTATCGGTGATCAAGCCAGTATTAATCTATTAGGAACAGAGGAAAATCTACAAGGACATGTTGAGAGCGTTGCTCATGGTATTGATGACCGTGACAATCCCCTAGGATCAAGACTGTTAGCGAACGTTAATCCAAGTTTTAATTGGGTTCGCTTGGCTCAGCGTGTCCCAGTTCGTATCAAAATTGATACTCTGCCAAAAAATATTCATTTGGTTGCTGGGATGACCTGCACCATTCGCTTAAATCATTAATCTCACTAGTACTTTATAAACCTCATTATGACCAATTAATCTTGTCAGGTTCATTACTTCTCATAAGGTTAAGCAGATTAGAAGCACCACAGCATTGACCATTTTGGTATTGAACATGCTGTGGTAGTATTGAACTAGAGAGTCCCATCCTCATGACAAAAGTAGATAATTCAATTCCTATGGTTCACCACACTGCAACCTCAATAGAAGTCCCACTGAACCAACATCCGTTGCGGCTTATGTTGAGTCATGACTTGCGTAAGAATACGGTATTGCGCTCACTTAATGAGGCTTCCCTTGAAGAACTTGACTCTTTACTAACCATCGCTGAGGTAAAAAAAGAGGATTTATTGCTCTCTCAAGGCTCAGTAGAAATGGAGCAATACTTTATTCTTGAGGGATTACTAAAACGTGTAGTGGCTAATCCTGAAGGTAAGGAGATGATTTTGCGCTTTGCAAGAGAAAAGGATATCGAAACCAGTTATGCAGCATGGCGACTTGAAACTCCTGCTCCCTACAGTATTCGTGCTCTCACAAAAGTGCGGGTTGCGAAATGTCCTCTGCCACAATGGGTAGAGTTTATGAGTCGCCATCCACAACTTAAACATGACTTTGAGTATGAAGTAATGAGGCTGATGAGTGAAATTATGGCTCACACCATTACCCTTCATTTATTAGACGCCACAGGACGCATGAAACGGTTTCAAAGAAAAAACCCTGAACTTGCGACGCTGATTCCAAAAAAAGATTTAGCGCTGCATCTTAACATCTCACCAGAAACACTCAGTCGTTTACTCAATCAAGGGTAAACTCATTATTTGTTGAGTTCTAGGTATGAGTCTGATTGGCCTCATGAATAAAACGGGCGCGCATGGGGGCTAAAATAAACTTAGCGGCAAGCCCCGCTGCAATGGCAATCAACGCGGAGAGTAAAAAGACACGGTTCCAATTGCCTCCTTTTGAAAGCACAGAGGCAATAGGTACAATTAGGGAAGCTGTCCCTTTGGCGGTATATAAAGCGCCTGCATTACCTGCAGCATTCTTAATACCAAAAGTATCAGCACAGATGGCAGGAAAGATTGAAAAAATCTCACCCCAAAATAAAAACACCATCGGCGCAAAAATCAAAAACATCATCGGGTCATGGCCATAATTCATCAGTCCCAGCAAAGCCAGGCCCTCTCCTATAAAGACCACCAACATGGTGTTTTCACGACCAATCAAGTCAGAAATAAATCCTGTGACTGGTCGAGTAAACCCATTACAAAGACTATCAATGGATAACACCAGCGTTAATAATGGCAATGTACTGCCAAAAATAGTTGTGATCGGAATCTTAGCAATACCATAATCTGCAGCAATAGGCTGAATCTGAGCTGTGGCCATCAAACCACCTGCAGCTACGGCCACAAATAAAACATAGATCACCCAAAATACTGAGGTTTTAAGCATTGCCGAAGTGGAATAGTCTCGTTTTACAGAAGCGACTCTCTGTGACACCTGCACGCCCTTAGGAGCGGTTGGGCGAATCAGTAACAGGGCGAGAATAAAAATAATTAATCCTTGGGCAACTCCAAAAAATTGGAAGGTATACTCATACCCGGAACTATGAATCATATTGGCGATGGGAATCACCGTTAACGCCGCTCCAGCACCAAAACCTGCAGCGGTTAAGCCTGCTGCAAGGCCTCGTTTATCAGGAAACCATTTTAAGGCGTTGCCCACTGCCGTACCATAGACACATCCCGCTCCCACTCCAGAAATCACAGCTGCAACATAAAAGCCCATCAATGAATCAGCATAAGCGTTCATCAACCAGCCAATCGCTGCCAATACCCCTCCAACAGCAATCACAGGTCTTGGTCCAAAACGATCGACCAAATAACCCTCTACAGGCACCAACCAAGTCTCCACCAGAACAAAAATAGTAAAAGATACCTGTATCGCCGCCTTACCCCAGTGGTATTTAGCATTGATGGGATTAACAAACAGCGTCCAACCATATTGCAAATTCGCAATCATAGCCATGCATACAATACCAAAAACGAGTTGCATCCAACGGTTATGGATTAATGAGTGATGAGATGGTTTTGCTATAAAATGATTGCCCGTCATGTCCTAGTATCTCCTCTAAGCATTTCTTATAGTTATTATTAGATAAAAATCGTTAACGATTAGCTTATGCTTTTTTTAACATAGCATGACTTGATCAAAAAATTAAGTCCTTGATCTACGTTAATAGACTGAGAAAAAAATCTAGAGAAGGTTGATACAGAGAGTAAAGAAAAGAAAAAGACCGGGGACAAAAGAGGGAGAAGGGATCCCCGGCCTTGTTAAACCTAACCGTGATAAGCGCCTAACTCTTCATTCATGAAAGTTAAAGCATGGCGCATAATAGGCTTTAATTCACCATCACCATGTGCTTTGATGTAATCAAAAAATGATTGTTGCATACGCTTTTCCCAAAAACGCTTAAGGTGACTTGCTGCATCACGGGCTGCTTGTTCTTGATCAGGCATTGAGGCAAAAAAATCACCAATAGCGTTAGCCATTTTGATTAAATGTGCGGGATTCATCATAATTACTTCACTCCTTATTGCTCTGTCACACGTTGAGGGTGTGTGTAAATAACCTGAGAATGACTTCGGGTAAAACCCATTAACGTTAATTGATATTCCTCCGCCATCCTAATAGCGAGGGCGGTTGGTCCTGACACAGCCACCAAAATCCCGACGCCCATTTGAATGGTTTTTTGTACCATTTCATAACTGGCACGACTGGTAACTAACACTGCACCGTTTTCAAAGTCATAAGCCTGTTGCGCCATGGCGCCAAAGAGTTTATCCAGCGCGTTATGCCGACCCACATCCTCACGGGCTAACATAATTTGCCCTCTTGCGTTAACCCAAAAGGCTGCATGAGTGGCACCAGTGATTTGCTGCAATGGCTGAAAGTGCCTCATTTCCTCTAACGCTCTTTCTAGGTGTGCACGAGAAAGAGTAAAGGGCGTCGTCACTTCAGACATGGGCTTAAATACCTGAGCAATGCGCTCGGTACCACATAAACCACAGCCTGTTCTGCCGGCCAGATTTTGTCGACGACCATCCAAAATGGCGAAGCGTTTTTCGTCAATAGTGACAGCCACACGCACACCAGCGTCCAATTCTTCGATAGTCACTGACTGAATTTGGTTAACGTTCTTAACAATCCCTTCGGTCAAAGAAAAGCCGATAGCAAAGTCTTCCAAATCCTGCGGTGTCCCTAACATCACCACAAAGGGAACGCCGTTGTATTCAATACCAATTGGCGTTTCTTCAGCAACCGTGTCATCAGTTTTTTCAATCACCTGACCACGCAAACGCACCACCTCAACTAACTCAGTGGTGTGCGTTTGCTCAAGTAAAGGCGAGAGGCTATCCATTATTTTGCGCCCACTAAACTTTCAGCAGTTTTACGCTCGCGCAATAAACGCAGCTGATTGTCATTGAACTCTTTGTACTGTTTTTGCCACTCAGAGGGCTGTTTCACTTTTAAGACCTGAACAGCAGTCACTTTATATTCAGGACAGTTAGTAGCCCAATCTGAGTTGTCAGTGGTGATCACGTTAGCTCCAGATTCTGGGAAGTGGAAGGTGGTGTAAACCACTCCTGGCTGCATTCTTTCTGAGACCAGTGCACGCAGCACCGTTTCACCAGAACGTGAAGCAATCCCTACCCAATCGCCCGTGTTAATGCCGCGCTCTTTTGCGTCATCAGGATGAATCTCAAGACGATCTTCATCATGGAAGCGAACGTTTTCAGTGCGTCTGGTTTGCGCTCCCACATTGTATTGGGACAGAATACGCCCTGTCGTTAAGATCAATGGGAAGCGTTTAGTGACCCGCTCTTCAGTGGGTACATACTGAGTAATAATAAAGCGTCCCTTGCCGCGCACAAAATGATCTACGTGCATCAGAGGAGTTCCCTCAGGGTGATCATCGTTACAAGGCCACTGCACACTACCCAAACGATCCAACTTCTCGTAGTTCACACCTGAGAAAGTGGGGGTGAGACGTGCGATCTCTGCCATGATTTCTGATGGATTGGTATAGTTCATCTCGTAACCCAAAGCTTTGGCTAAGGCAACGGTCACTTCCCAATCGGCCATACCTGCTTTTGGCTCCATCACTTTTCTGACCCGTGAAATACGACGTTCAGCGTTGGTGAAGGTACCATCTTTCTCCAAGAAGCTTGAGCCTGGCAAGAATACATGGGCAAATTTGGCTGTTTCATTCAAGAAAATATCTTGAACAATTACGCAGTCCATGGCTTCCAAGGCAGCTATAACATGTTGTGTGTCAGGATCTGACTGAACAATATCCTCACCTTGGCAATACAGGCCTTTAAAGGATCCTTCGAGCGCTGCGTCAAACATGTTAGGAATACGAAGGCCAGGATCGCCTCTTAATGAGACACCCCAATCTTGCTCAAATAAACCACGGGTTTTATTATCAGAAACGTGACGATAGCCTGGGAATTCGTGCGGGAAAGAACCCATATCACAGGACCCTTGCACGTTATTTTGTCCACGCAGTGGGTTAACACCTACCCCTTCACGTCCTATGTTACCTGTGGCCATGGCCAAGTTTGCAATACCAATTACAGCCGTAGAACCCTGAGCATGTTCAGTAACACCTAGACCATAATAAATGGCTGCATTGCCACCGGTTGCGTAGAGTCGTGCGGCTTGACGAACGAGGTCAGCGGGAACGCCAGTGGTAATTTCCAAGGCTTCTGGACTATTCTCTTCCTTAGCAACCCAATTGCGCCAGAGGTTAAAGGACTCCATGTCACAACGCTCGTTAACGAAATCCTCTTTAACAAGACCTTCCGTGATAATCACATGAGCAAGGGCTGAAACGATAGCAACGTTTGTTCCAGGTCTTAATTGCAGATGATAGTCAGCTTTAATGTGAGTGGTATTAACAAGCTCAATGGCTCTTGGGTCGATTACAATTAATTTAGCTCCTTCACGCAAACGTTTTTTCATGCGTGAGCCAAACACGGGGTGCGCATCCGTTGGGTTTGCGCCCATGACCAAGATGACATCTGAATGCTCCACAGATTTAAATGTTTGAGTACCCGCAGAAGTACCGTATGTTTGACCTAAGCCAAACCCCGTTGGAGAGTGACAGACACGAGCACAGGTATCCACGTTATTGTTGTGGAAAACAGCTCTAACTAATTTTTGTACTAAATAGGTTTCTTCGTTTGTGCAACGTGATGAGGTAATACCACCAATGGAATCTACGCCGTACTTATCTTGAATACCACGCAATTTTTTAGCCGCAAATTGAATGGCCTCATCAAAACTAACCTCTTGCCATGGATCAGTGATGTTTTCACGAACCATGGGTTTTAGCATGCGGTCTTTGTGAGTTGCGTATCCCCAGGCAAAACGGCCCTTAATACAGGCATGCCCTTCATTGGCTTTACCGTCTTTCCAGGGAGTCATGCGAACCACTTCAGAGCCTTTCATATCAGCCTTGAAGCCGCAACCTACTCCGCAGTAAGCACAGGTAGTAATCACGCTATGCTCTGGCTGACCTTGCTCAACAATGGTTTTTTCAACCAAAGTGGCGGTAGGACAGGCATTAACACAGGCACCACATGAAACGCACTCAGAATCCATAAACGCTTGGCTCTCTCCGGGTGACACGCGGGAATTAAATCCGCGACCAGAGATGGTCAAAGCAAAAGTCCCTTGTGTTTCTTCACAGGCGCGAACACAACGGTTACATACGATACATTTTGATGGATCGTATTGGAAATAAGGATTAGAAGTATCTTTTTCAGAATGGATATGGTTTTTTCCCTCATAGCCATAACGAACTTCGCGTAGCCCAACTGCACCTGACATATCCTGTAATTCACAATCCCCATTACTGGCACAGGTTAAACAATCAAGAGGGTGGTCGGAAATATACAATTCCATCACACCGCGGCGCAATTGACCTAGTTTTGGGGATTGAGTACGCACCACCATGCCGTTTTCCGCTGGCGTGGTACAAGAAGCGGGAAAACCTCTTCTGCCTTCAATTTCAACGAGACACAAACGGCATGAACCAAAGGGTTCAAGGCTGTCAGTGGCACACAATTTAGGAATCTGCGTACCAAGCTCAACGGCTGCGCGCATGATAGAAGTCCCCTTAGCTACGGTAATAGGGAATCCATCAATGGTGAGCGTTACTTGCTCAGTAGAGTTAGCCTCTGGGGTACCAAAATCGATGTCATGTACTGATACTGTATCCATTATT
>JAGXAW010000051.1 GCA_018971415.1 Betaproteobacteria bacterium | reverse complement strand
ATTGGTTGAAGACAGTTTTTCTAATCGGCCTTTTGGAAATTGAAGAGCGTCAAGAGAAGTAATGGCTTCTTTAATATCCATTCCTAGACATTTTAGCGCTCCTAATACTGCCATTAAGTTTGCCACGTTAAAACGACCTAATATGGGCGCCTTAACTTCTGTTATTTTTCCCTGATAAGCCAGATCAAAGGAAATACCTTGCAGGTTAAGCCTAATATTGGATGCACTTAAGATCTCTTCATTTTCTGAAGGTTTTAATGAATACCCGAGCACTAACGGTATCGTCTTGCGGTAGCGCTTCACCAAAGTTTGCCCAAACTCATCGTCAATATTAATCACAGCCCATTGCAAACCTTTTGCTTGAAAGAGTAATGCTTTGGCTTCGGCATAGGCTTCCATAGTGCCGTGATAATCCAAGTGATCACGAGTGAGGTTGGTAAAAATAGCTCCAGTAAAACTGACGCCACTCACCCTACCTTGAACCAAACCGTGAGAAGAAACTTCCATCACACAATTTTGGCATTGTGTTTGGACAAAATGATTGAGCCATTTTTGACACTCAATGGCATCTAGAGTTGTATTTAAGGACTCAGTAAGCTCCGGCCAAATGCCATTACCTAGGGTTCCCATCAAACCACAGGACCCCTCTTTTTTTGTTAACAGTTGAGATAGCCATTGACTACATGTGCTCTTACCATTGGTTCCTGTCACTCCAATAACACTCATACGTTGCGAGGGGGAACCATAGACAACATTCGCCAATTCACTGATATTTTCTTTTAAATGAGTCACAGGACGATGAGTAATGTGTTGCCATTTATTAGGCCAAACAAACCCCTCTGGATCCCAAATAATTGATTGGGCACCGCGCTCTAATGCATCGGCAATAAACTCTCTTCCATCCAACCGATCACCTCGATAAGCCACAAACGTATCTCCGGGTTTAACCAATCGACTGTCTGAGATCAACTCTTTTATCTGAAGCTCAGAATGCAATTGGGCCGCGGTATATTTAAAATTACCGCGGCCAGGAGGAAAGGGATGGTTAACTTCAGCCATCATCACGTGTCCTCCGCCGCATCATTTTTTGTGGTGATACGGTAATCACCAGAACCCGGATCATCAGGTGGAATTCCGTTCATCTGCAAAACACTGCCCATTAATACAGAAAAGACTGGAGCAGCCACTTCGCCGCCGTAATAAACCGCACCTTTTGGATCATCTACCATGACAGCAATGATGTATCTGGGATTTGAAGCAGGAGCAAAACCTACAAAGGAGGCAATATAATGATTCCCATAATGACGTCCACTGACTTTATGCGCCGTTCCAGTTTTTCCTGCAACACGGTATCCTTTAACTTGCGCTTCAATGGCAGTACCCCCAGGTTGAACCACCATTTCCAGCATGGCTTTCACCTCATCCGCTGTTTTTTCAGAAAATACTCTTCGACCCGTGACTGGACCATTCACTTTTACAATGGATAAAGGCTTTAACACGCCATGATTAGCAAAAACCGTATAAGCCTGAGCCAATTGCGTTAGGCTCACCGAAATACCGTTACCGTAAGCCATGGTTGCCTGCTCAATGGGCCGCCAGGTTTTATAGGGGCGCACCTTACCACCCGTTTCTCCCGGAAACCCCAATTTGGGTGGCAGACCAAATCCAGCATCAGTAAAGGTATTCCACATGTCCTTGGGCTCCAAGGACAAAGCGATGCGAGCAGCTCCCACGTTACTTGAGCGCTGTATGACTTGTGCAACTGTTAAAGCATCTGAGTGATGGGTATCATGGATTTTGGCAGGACCAATGGTCATGACTCCACCACTCGTTGGAATAACCGTCTCAGGCGTCACCTTTCCCAACTCTAAAGCAGTAGCGATAGTGAATGGTTTTAGAGTAGACCCTGGTTCATAGGAATCAGTTAGCGCACGATTGCGCAGTTGTGCTCCTGATAAATGACGACGATCATTAGGGTCGTAGTTGGGACAATTGGCTAAGGCTAAGATTTCCCCGGTTACGCTATCAACTACAATAATTGAACCTGCTGCAGCATGATGCAACTCAATAGCTTGAGACAGTTCGCGGTAGGCCAAATGTTGAATGCGGTAGTCAATACTGAGAGTGACATCCTGCCCCGGCCGAGAAACTCGAACATTTTGTTCATCTTCAATGATATGACCAGCCCGATCCTTAATCACTCGCTCAGCGCCATCACGACCACCCAGAGATCGTTGATAAGCATACTCAATCCCTTCTTGACCAACATCATCAGCGTTGGTGAAGCCGATCACATGCGCTACTTCCTCGCCTTTAGGATAAGCCCGATGATAACCTCGCTGCGCAAACAATCCTGCGATATCTAAATGCATAATCTGTTGAGCGACGGTAGGATTAACCTGACGCTTAAGATAGACTATATTGCGTGTTCCTTCATCTAATTTTTGTTTTAATTCATCAGCGTCTACACCTAACAAACTGGCTAACTTTTTTTCTTGATGATCGTCAATATCGACATTTTCTCGACTGGCTAAAATAGATTCGGATGGCACGCTGATGGCAAGAGGCACTCCATTACGATCACGAATAATGCCGCGGCTAGCTGGAATATCAATAACTCGGCTGTAACGTTCCTGCCCTTTTTGTTTTAAGAAATTAGCGTGAAATCCTTGTAGATACATATCTCTACCTACAAGAACCATGAACCAACCCATTAGGAATAACAGTAAGAAACGTGATCGCCATCCCTCAAGTTTGAAATTAAATCGTGATTGAGGTTTAGTATCTAGTCTCATGGAGCACTCCGTGCCGAAGAGGCCACAGAAACAATGAGCTTCACCTTTCCTGGTAAGGGAGAGTGCATTTGCAATTCGCGAATTGCCCCCTCTTCAACGCGTTTGCTTGAGGTTAAGGAGCCCTGTTGAATTTGTAGCTCATTCCACTCATTACGAAGCTGTAAGGCTGAATCACGTTCTTTTTGCAAATCAATAAATAAAACACGTGAACGATGCTGCGCATTGACCACTGCTAAAGCCATAAATATAACCAGTATAAAGAGCATTAGATTGAGGCGACTCATGCAGCACGCCTCTCAGCTACACGCATAATGGCACTCCGACTGCGCGGGTTTAACCGTTGCTCTTCGCTACTTGCTCGTACGCTCTTACCAATTAATCGAAGTTTAGGTTGCGGGCGTTGTGCTTCAGGTATGGCAAGCCCTCTTGGAATCTCCGGGGGAGAGGAATGGCTTTTAAAGAACTGCTTAACAAGACGATCTTCGAGGGAATGAAAACTAATAACCACTACTCGACCACGCTCTTTTAATAAAGATAGCGTTTGTGGTAGAACTTGCTCTAATTCGTCTAATTCTTTGTTAATAAAAATTCTAATCGCTTGAAAGGTTCGTGTGGCAGGGTTTAGTCCTGGTTCACGTTTTTTAATGACAGCTCCAATCACATCAGCCAATTGTTGCGTTGTCTCAATGGGTGAAATACTTCGTTGGTTTACAATTGCAACGGCAATTTGTTTGGCAAACCGTTCCTCACCATAGTCACGAATCACTCGAGTGAGATCCAGCACATCCACTTGACTTAACCATTCACTGGCAGAGATCCCAGACTCAGGATTCATCCGCATATCCAATGGACCATCAAAACGAAAACTAAAACCTCGCTCGGGTTCATCCAGTTGAGGAGAGGAAACACCCAAATCCAGTAAAATACCGTTAACTTGATCAATACCAAGCTGAGACAATTTTTCGCTCATTTCAGAAAAACGAGCATGAACAAATTCAAGGCGTTGATCCCGCCATTGCCTGGCAAGATCAAAAGCTGCAGGATCACGATCAAAGGCAATGAGTTTACCCTGTGGACCTAAGCGATTTAATATCGCTTGAGTATGCCCACCACGACCAAACGTTCCGTCAATGTAAATCCCGTCAGGAACTACCGCCAAGGCATCAACAGCTTCAGAAAGAAGGACGCTAACGTGACCAGAGGATTGGGCTTGTGTGCTGGCGATCTTCATCACAGTGAAAAATCTTCCATACCAGCTGGAACAAGATTGTCCCCAAGACGTTCAATTTCTTGGAACTGCTCATCCCAAGCAGGCGGGTTCCATAATTTAAAGTGACTACCTTGACCAAACATCATCACTTCACGATCAATGGCAGCAAAACGTCTTAAGGCAGGAGCCACCAGAACGCGGCCTGCACCGTCCATTTCCACATCGTCCGCATGACCCACTAACAAACCTTGTAATAAGGTTGTATTTCGATCAAAACCGGAACGTTTCATGATGGCATCGCGAATGGGTTCCCAGGAGGAGCGGGGATAGAGTAGCAAGCAACGGTGAGGATGAGCTGTAATCACTAAGTGGCCATCACTTTGCAAACGCAAAGCGTCTCGGTAACGAGTTGGCACTGCCAGCCGTCCCTTGGCGTCCAAACTGATTAGCGATGGCCCTTGAAACACTCTCCCCCCTTTTTTAGGCTTAAAAAAGCCCTAATTTCCCATAAATTCCCACTTTTTTCCACTATAGGATATAAGGCAAACGAGGTCAAGAGGAAAAATCAGCAAATCACTGTTTTTTTTAAGAATTATGGGAAAAAAGCGAGATCTTGAATCAAGAGAGGTGAAGCTGGCCGATAAGCCGGGTTCTGTCGTGGACAGTCATTCCTCTAGACGGTTGGTTACCCAACCGTTCAAGCAACCTACCCAGGAACAACGCGAGCCACGTTATCGTTCCTCTATTTGGTCTTGCTCCGAATGGGGTTTAACTTGCCAGAACTGTTACCAGTTCCGCGGTGCGCTCTTACCGCACCTTTTCACCCTTACCTGCATTGCGTTAACAATACATCGGCGGTCTAAGTCTCTGTATCACTTTCCATGGCCTCACGGCCTCCGGTCGTTAACCGGCATTCTGCTCTATGGAGCCCGGACTTTCCTCTCCGTGTTTAAAACACGCAGCGACTGTCTAGCCAGCTTCACTGACATTCTAACAACATTAGGCAACTAGACTCCATAAGAGATATTCCCCAGAGCGCATCGGAATCAAAGATTGGCCCCCATAAGGTAACTCGGTTGGCACTTTAACCTGTTGTTTTTCAATGGTTATTTTGTCTTTATTCCGAGCTAATCCATAAAAATCAGCACCATAAAAAGAAGCAAAAGCCTCTAACTTATCGAGTGCGCCCACGCTGTCAAATGCCTCCGCATAGAGTTCGATAGCGGCATGGGCTGTGTAAATCCCGGCGCAACCACAGGCATTTTCTTTCACATTTTGTGCATGAGGAGCACTATCAGTACCCAGAAAAAACTTAGGATTGCCGGAAACCACCGCCTCAAGTAAAGCCTGACGATGCTTCTCTCTTTTTAGCACAGGCAGACAATAGTGATGAGGACGAATGCCTCCTTGAAACAAAGCATTGCGGTTAAGTAATAAATGATGGGCGGTGACCGTGGCAGCCACGTTACTATTTGCCGTTAAGACGAATTTCACCGCTGAAGCAGTGGTAATATGTTCTAGGACAATCTTCAATTTGGGGTATTTTAGGGCCAAAGGGATGAGCTGCTCTTCAATAAATACTCTTTCCCTATCAAATACGTCCACCTGTGGATCGGTTACCTCACCATGGACTAAAAGCGGTAAGCCTAACTCCTCCATGGCCTCTAAAACCCCCTCCACTTTAGACCATTGGCGAACGCCAGAATCCGAGTTCGTGGTTGCCCCTGCTGGATAGTACTTTACAGCGTGAATAAAGCCTGAGCTTTTGGCTTTTTCCATCTCTTTGGCCGTACTGTTTTCGGTCAAATAAAGTGTCATCAAAGGAGTAAAGCTGGCCCCTGAGGGGAGCGCCTCTAGAATTCTCGTGCGGTAAGCTTGAGCTTGCTCAACACTGACCACCGGGGGTTTCAAGTTTGGCATGATAATCGCCCTGGCAAAGCGCTTTGCAGTATCGGGTAAAACAGCTTTTAAAAACTCTCCATCGCGCACATGTAAGTGCCAGTCATCTGGACGAGTTATGGTTAAACGTTGACTCATCACCTCTCCCCTCTCTCAATACATTTAAATATTAACATATTGCCTTATTGCAAATAAGAAACATTCTCATTAAGATAGAGCTATGAATGCTATTTATCGCGCTAGCGAACTAAAAACCGGTCAAAGTGCTGTTATCAGTGAGGTCAGTCTTGATGAGACCACCGATCCTCGCTTAGGAGAGGACTGTATTCGTCGTCTCTTAGAGCTTGGCTTTATTCCAGGTGAATCCGTTAAAGTTATTCGTAAGGGCTTTCCAAACGGTGACCCAATTGCTTTTCGCGTAGGAACCTCAACTTTTGCGCTACGCGCCAAAGAAGCTCAAACCATTAAAATTGGTTCACCTCAGTCATGAAAAACTTCTATACCGCCGCCTTGGTTGGCGCGCCCAACTGCGGAAAAACCGCTCTATTTAACCGGCTCACAGGTAGCCGTCAAAAGGTCGCCAATTACGCTGGCGTGACGGTTGAAAAAAAAGAAGGGGATCTTAGTTGCCCTTCTGGTCAAAAAGTCCACATTATCGATTTGCCTGGCACCTACAGTCTTACGCCAACCTCACTGGATGAGTCAATCACAAGACGGGTGGTCATGGGACAACTGCAAGACGAAGTCGCTCCTGATCTATTGGTTTGCGTTGTCGACAGTACCAACTTGCGTCTTCATTTACGTTTGGTGTTAGAACTCACGCGTCTTAAAAAACCCATGGTCTTGGTACTTAACATGATGGATGTAGCAAGAAACCAAGGGCTAAAAATAGATACAGAAAAGCTCTCTGAGGAGCTCGCGATTCCTGTGGTGGAATGTGTGGCAGTAGATAACCAAGGAGCACGAGAATTAGTGCAGTTTCTGGATCAATGTAATATTGCCGATAATCCAAGTGCTGTCTTGCCTTGGAAGGATCCCACAGCCAACGAGCTACAACAGATGCAGCACAGGGTAAGAGAAATTATTCGCCTAACCTGTGACGAATCCGTAAGACATGAAGGACTGACAGAACGTTTAGATAACATCATCATGCACCCTGTGTGGGGCATGATCATTTTAATGTGCGTATTATTTTTCACCTTTCAAGCGGTATTTAGTTGGGCTAACTTACCCATGGATGCCATAAAAAACGCCATTGATTGGGTAAGTAACGCCATTAATCATTGGTTACCCGAGGGCCTATTAAGAAGCTTGCTGGTTGACGGCGTCATATCAGGGGCAGGGAGTGTAATCGAGTTCTTACCTCAAATTTTAATTTTATTTGCCTTCATTTTAGCGCTTGAAGATTCAGGTTATTTACCCCGTGCTGCATTTTTATTAGACCGCATTATGGGTAGCGTGGGCTTATCCGGTCGATCCTTTATTCCATTACTATCAAGTTTTGCCTGCGCCATCCCTGGGGTCATGGCTACACGCACCATTCAAAACCCACGTGATCGATTAACCACTATTTTGATTGCTCCCTTGATGACCTGTTCTGCAAGACTACCTGTTTACGGATTACTGATTGCTGCATTTATTCCACACAGAACAGTATGGGGACTCTTTAATTTGCAAGGGCTAGTCCTGTTTTCTCTTTATATGGCAGGCATTGTGTCTGCCATGTTGGTGGCATTGGTACTTAAAAAAACCATTGGGCGCCGTCACTATCAACCTTTGATGATGGAGCTCCCCGCCTACAGAATTCCTCACATACGTAACTTAATGATGGGATTGTGGGAGAGAGCTGAAATCTTTACTTCCAGAGTGGGTAAAATCATCCTACCGATGATGATTATTCTCTGGTTTTTAAGCTCGTACCCTGGGGCACCAGCTCAAGCCACTGAACCTGCCATCACCTATAGTTTTGCCGGTGTTCTAGGTAAGTTTTTAGAGCATCTTTTCGCTCCCATTGGTTTTAATTGGCAAATTTGTTTGGCTCTGGTGCCAGGTCTTGCCGCACGGGAAGTGGCCGTTGGTGCTCTTGGAACAGTCTACGCATTAGCAAACAGTGGTGGTGAAGTTAGCACCTCAGCCTTAGCCCCAATCATTCATCAATCATGGAGTCTTGCTACTGCCTTATCTTTGTTGGTTTGGTATATCTTTGCACCCCAGTGCGTAGCAACTTTAGGAGCGGTCAAACGAGAGACCAATTCATGGCGTATCCCATCGATTATGCTCACTTACTTGTTTGGCCTGGGTTATTTAGCGTCTTTTTTGACTTATCAGTTAACACTGATATTAGGAGGCTGATATGTGGGATTCTCT
>JAGXAW010000010.1 GCA_018971415.1 Betaproteobacteria bacterium | reverse complement strand
AATTGGGATTATTTGCTACCGCCATAATAGCTACTTCAACGACATCCAAACCATCATTTGGATTAAATACAAAATGCCGGGCTTCTGATTCTTCTGGCAGTTTTAATACAGTTACTTCAAGACGATGAATGTTTTCAGGCCACAAGGGCTTATCTGGCAGTGGTTTACTGTCATAAGTTGCGCATCCTGCTAAAAGGATAGTTACAATAAACAGTATTATTTTAATTTTCATTAAAGTAAGTTTTTTGATAGAACCAGATCATTGACTCTAACTGTAACAGCTTAAAATTAACTTAACACTGTTAATAAATTCATCTTTTAAACCATTTTCTTGTTAGATTTGTCTCTTTTTTACGCTTTATTAGAATTATTATGATTAAGTGACAACCTTAATAATGAATTGTACACCGCGAAAAGTTAAAAAATATGAATTAGAAAAATTCTAGATTTATTCTCTAACTAGAATATGCATCCAATGAATAGAGGCAACACCGAGTCCTATGAGAATCACTTGCCAGACAGACTCTTTAAAATCAATCCGCCGATGTAGTCCAGGGATTAAATCAGCCACTGCCACATAAATCATACTTGAAGCAGCTAATGCCAATAAGTAAGGAACAAGTTGTTGTAGAGATTGCAGCGCAAGGGAGGCAAATACCCCACCCACTAGAGTCGCAACGCTGGTCAACAAATTAAATAACAAGGCTCTTTTTTTAGTTAACCCTGAATGCAAGAGCACCAACACATCTCCCGCTTCTTGGGGGATTTCATGAGCAATGATGGCAAGTGCAGTGACAATACCAAGCTGAGTATTGGCAACAAAGGCGGCCGCAATGATGATTCCATCAACAAAGTTATGAACAGAATCACCGACCACAACCATCGCTCCCGTCCGATGGTGCCCTTCATGAACAGAATGACTGTGTTCATGTACATCATGGGCATGAACATGTCGCCATAACACCAACTTCTCTAATAAGAAAAACAACAATATTCCAGCAAGAACAGTCATGGACACCAAATTGGCGTTATGGGATAAGGTAAACGCATGAGGCAATATCTCAAGAAACACAGCTCCCAAAAGCGCACCTATGGCATAGCTGACTAACAGCGGCACCCAAGTTGGACGAGCTGTTAATACCACCAACACTGCGCAAAACACCGACAGGGCCCCTGCCGCTAAACTGGCAATGACAGTATTAATTAAAGGGGTCATTATCACGGGAAAGTACTCTTGATATTAATGAACACACTATTATACGTTGCTTTTTCAGTTAGAATCGATCCAAATATAATACCCCATCCGTCCAGTCACGCCTTGATCTCGTCGATGCGAAAAAAACAAGTTAGGATGATGATAATTACACATATCACCACCATAGACTTTGGTTACACCGAGTTCCTGGAGCTGTTGCTTAGCGAGTAATGTTAAATCTGCATACCATTTGTTCTGGACTTTTCCTGGTAGAAAAGCATTTTTAGCCATAGCGTGATGTTGCTCAAAAATGCTCTTCACCTCATCACCCACTTCAAAGTATGGCTGACTGATCGTTGGCCCAAGCCAGACCAAGATTTCCTCAACGCTGACATTTAATGCATTAATAGTCTCTCGAATTATCCCTTGCGCGAGCCCGCGCCAGCCCGCATGGGCTACTGCCACAACTTTTTCTTTATCATGACAAAAGAATATCGGCATACAGTCTGCCGTTAAGACAACGGCAGCTTTCCCTTTGGATTTGGTGAACGCTGCATCAGCTTCAATAGGGAGGTTTGGTAAAGGATGATCAAGATTAATAACTCTGGTGCCATGAACTTGCTTTAAATAAATGGGAGTCACTTGAATATGCGCTTCTACACGCTGGCGATTAAGGGCTACGTGCTCTAAGACATCGCCCACATGATCACCAAGATTAAGACTAGACCAAGGCCCCTCGCTCACTCCACCTTGGCGCACGGTAGCAAATGTCCTAACCCAGTTAGGAGCTGGCCAATTGACACTATATTCATTCATATCGACAGTCTCTTAATACCTCTACCAAAGCGATTAAGTCTTGAGCTAAAGGAATGCTCCACTCACAATATTCTCGTGTAGAGGGATGAATTAAGCCTAATCGAAAAGCCTGTAGTGCTTGTCTATTTAGGTTTTTTAACGCAGCCATACTTTTCTCATCAAAACGAGGCGTCTTTCCACCATAGATAGGATCTCCAGCAAGAGGGTGGCCGATAAATTGCATATGTACCCGAATTTGATGGGTGCGGCCAGTGGCGAGATGACACTCCACCAAGGTGTGGCAGGGTAAGCGCTCTATCACGTCATAGTAGGTTAAAGCTTCTTTCCCAGTTGCTACCACAGCCATTTTGGTCCGTTGAGTTGGATGACGACTAATTGGAGCATCCACCTGTCCCGCTATGGTTAACATACCCTGAACACAGGCCCAATAATGTCGTTTAACTGTTCTTGCTTGCAGTTGGCGAACTAAGTCTTGATGAGCAGCTAAAGTTTTAGCCACCACCATCAAACCATTGGTGTCTTTATCGAGACGATGAACAATACCACAGCGAGGCACCATTTTTAGTTGTTCGTTGTAAAAGAGCAACCCATTTTGTAAGGTATTATCCCAATTGCCATTACCGGGATGAACCACCAATCCAGCGGGCTTGTTAATCACCATAATGTCTTCATCTTCAAAAACAATATTTAAAGAAATGGCTTGCGGAATAATGACATCCATATCCACTTCTTCAGGAACAAGAACGGACACTGTATCATCGGTCCATACCTTGTCTTTAGGTTGGGCCAACTCACCATTAAGTTTTATTGACCCATCTTTAATCCATTGTTGAAGTCGGCTTCTGGAATAATCAGGTAAGAGAGAAACTAACGCTTGATCAAGACGACAACCGGCCAAATCGTGAGGTATCATGACATCAATTGGGTCAGATTCATCAAGACTGGTATAATCAATTAAATCAAAATTTACTTCGGACATTATGAACATTAGTATAACCCGTTTTTTACTGCTCACTGCATCTTTGGCCTTGATAGGTTGCAGTGGCATGACAGATGACCTTGATCCAACTAAAAATTGGTCAGCATCCAAAATCTACTCAGAAGCCAAAGCACAAATGCTAGATGGTAACTACGAACAAGCAGCCAAACTGTATGAATCGTTACAAACTCGCTACCCTTACGGAATTTATTCTCAACAGGCGGAATTAGAACAAATCTACTCCTACTACAAACAAGGTGAAAAAGCTTCAGCCATTAGCGAAGCTGATCGTTTTATCAAGGCTCACCCTAATCATCCTGGCGTGGATTATGCCTACTATATGAAAGGCTTAGCCAATTTTGATGATGACTTGGGTTTGTTTGGCGTGTACTCTCCTGATGATCTTGCGCAACGGGATACCAAGCCTTACAAAGAGGCCTTTGAGACCTTCAAAGAATTGGTGACCCGCTTTCCTCAAAGTAAATACACTCCCGATGCAACGGTGCGTATGCGCTACATCGTCAATGCATTAGCCAAGGGGAACGTCATTATGGCGAGGTACTATTATAAGCGCCAAGCCTACCTTGCGGCGGTGGACCGGGCTAAAGAAGTCATTACCCAGTATTCTAGAAGTCCACAAGCAGAAGAAGCCCTCTATATCATGGCAAAAAGTTATCAGGCCATGCACTTAACTCAATTGGCAGATGATACTTTAAGGGTACTCAATCAAGATTTTCCGAACAGTAAATTTCTTAAGAATAAACCCAGCATTAATACCCCTTGGTGGAAAAAAATAATTTAATGCTATGGGGTATTTTTTGGTAACGGGCCAGCTGAAGGATTGACGTAACGGTAAAAAGTTTCGCCCTGTCTCACCATACCGAGGTCAGTTCGGGCGTGTTCTTCTAAAGCATCTGTGCCTTGCTTAAGATCTTTTACCTCAGCACTCAAAGCATCGTTACGTATTTTTTGTTGAACATTGGCATCTTTTTGTTGGCTTATCTGCTGACTTAAACTGCGTATTCTAAGCCATCCACCCTTACCAATAAACAGTGAATAGCTAAGGAGCGTAATGAGTAATAACAAAAACAATGAAACTATTTTTCCAGGATCTCTCATTATGCTCCTGACCCATTTTTACAGTTGATAAAAAGTATCTCTACCAGAATAACGCGCAACTGAACCTAACTCATCTTCAATTCTTAATAACTGATTATATTTGGCTAGGCGATCAGAACGTGACAATGACCCAGTTTTAATTTGTCCTGCATTGGTGGCCACAGCAATATCAGCAATCACCGTATCCTCTGTTTCACCCGAGCGATGAGAAATCACATTCGTATAACCAGCACGTTTAGCCATTTCTATAGCAGCAAAGGTTTCACTTAAGGAACCAATTTGGTTAATCTTAATTAAAATTGAATTGGCAATATTTCGCTCAATACCTTCTTTTAAAATTTTTGCATTGGTAACAAAAATGTCATCGCCAACCAATTGAACCTGCTTACCAAGAGCGGCAGTGAGTGCCTCCCAACCTGACCAATCTGCCTCAGACATGCCATCTTCAATACTAATTAATGGATATTTTTTTACCCAATTTGCGAGGTACTCAACAAATTCACCTGAGTTTAACTGACGGTTCTCAGCATGCAAATGGTAAAGTCCATCTTTATAAAACTCGGAACTGGCACAGTCCAAACCAATTGCGATATCCTCTCCCGGACGATAACCCGCTTTTTCAATAGCGCGCATAATCAAAGTTAAACCAGCCTCGTTACTGGCTAATCGCGGAGCAAAGCCTCCCTCATCGCCCACTGTGGTAGACATACCGTCCTCATCAATGAGCTTCTTCAGATGATGAAAGACTTCAGCACCATAACGCAGGGCTTCTTTAAAACTTGGCGCACCAACAGGAAGAATCATGAACTCCTGCATATCCAATCCATTGTTGGCATGCGCACCGCCATTAATGACATTCATCATTGGAACGGGCATTTCAACGGCGTTGGCCCCACCTAAATAGCGGTACAACGGCAACCCTGCTTCCTCTGCAGCAGCTTTAGCGGTAGCTAAAGAGACTGCCAAAATAGCGTTCGCGCCAAGACGGCCTTTATTTTCTGTGCCATCAAGCTCAATCATGGTTTGGTCAATAAAACTCTGCTCACTCACATCAAGGCCTACTAAAGCCTCATAAATTTCAGTATTGACGTGACGCACGGCCTGTTCAACGCCCTTCCCTAAGTATCGTTTTGCATCACCATCACGCAGTTCAATAGCTTCTCGGGTACCCGTTGAGGCACCAGAGGGCACGGCTGCGCGTCCAAGAGCACCGTCTTCTGTTACCACCTCAGCCTCAACCGTGGGATTGCCACGAGAGTCTAGAATTTCACGAGCGTAGACTTCAACAATAGAACTCATAATAGAATTTCCTAATCAATTACTGAATTTCAATCAAACCTTGTTTTTTAACAACAATATCAAGCTCAACCAAGGTTTCTAATAACTCTCTCATCTGACGTAAGGGCCATGCATTAGGACCATCCGATAATGCCTCTTGAGGGCGAGGATGAGTTTCCATAAAAACCCCGGCGATCCCTGCGGCAATGGCAGCACGAGCAAGAACAGGAACAAACTCCCGTTGCCCACCACTCGCAGCCCCTAAACCACCGGGCAATTGTACAGAGTGAGTGGCATCAAAAACCACTGGGCAACCCGTATCCCTCATGATTGATAGGGAACGCATATCTGACACTAAATTATTGTAGCCAAAGGACACGCCACGCTCACACACCATGATGTTGTCTTGGCCGCTGGCTTTTTTGGCTTTATCCACGACATTTTTCATGTCCCCGGGCGCCAAAAACTGCCCTTTTTTGATGTTAACAGGTTTGCCTGATTGAGCGACTGCCTCAATAAAGTCTGTTTGACGGCATAAAAAGGCTGGGGTTTGTAAAACATCCACCACAGAGGCCACCTCATTCACATCGGCTCTCTCGTGTACATCAGTTAAAACAGGAACACCTAGCTGTTTTTTTACATCAGCAAGAATAGCCAATCCTTGGTCTTGGCCTATGCCTCTAAAGGAGCTCCCTGAGCTGCGGTTGGCCTTGTCATAGGAGGCTTTAAATATGAAGGGAATTTCAAGCTCTTGAGTAATCTCTTTTAATTGACCAGCAATTTCAAAAACCAACTCACGAGACTCAATCACACAGGGCCCAGCAATTAAAAAAAACGGATGATTAATGCCAGCGTTGAAGTGACAGAGTTTCATGATTGAGCTCCTGCGGGGTGGCTTTTTTCATGCTGCTTTAAGGCGGCTTGAATAAAGGAACTAAATAAAGGATGGCCTGTACGAGGAGTGGAAGTAAACTCAGGATGAAATTGGCAAGCAACAAACCAGGGATGATTGGGTAACTCAATCATCTCGCATAAGTCTTCTTTGGTTGATTTGCCTGATATTTTTAGGCCCGCAGCTTCTAACTGTGGCAAGTAATTGTCATTGACTTCATAACGGTGACGATGACGCTCAGTAATGATGTCCTGTTGATAGATCGCTCTAGCTAAGGAATCTTTATCCAATACACAGCTTTGTCCACCAAGACGCATTGTTCCGCCCAAATCGGAGCTTACTGTCCGTTTCTCAATGCTGCCTTGGGCATTCACAAACTCCGTAATTAAAGCAATCACAGGTTGACTGGTGTTTGGCTCGAACTCAGTGCTATGGGCTTCGGTGAGATTAGCGCAATGTCTCGCAAACTCAACCACGGCAAGCTGCATGCCAAGACAAATCCCTAAGTACGGAATAGCTGATTCACGTGCAAAACGAATAGCTTTAATTTTTCCTTCCACACCTCTTTTACCAAACCCACCGGGAACTAAGATGGCATCCATGCCTTTCAGGCAATCAATACCATCATTTTCTAAACGCTCTGAATCCACGTAATGGATATTAATTTTAGCTCTCTGATGGATCCCGGCATGAATTAACGCTTCAGACAAAGACTTATAGGATTCGGTCAAATCGACGTATTTTCCCACGATGGCAATACTGACTTGATGCAAGGGGTGTTCAATTGCGTCAACCAACTTAATCCATGCTGACAAATCAGCAGGAGGCGCCTTAATGGCAAGTTTATCAAGCACAATTTCATCAAGATGTTGCGCGTGTAATCCACTGGGAATTTTATAAATGCTATCCACATCAGGCGCTGAAATCACAGCATCTGCATGAACATTTGTGAAAAGAGCGATTTTACGCCGTTCATCGTCTGGAAGAGCCCGATCAGCTCGACAAATCAATGCATCAGGTTGAATCCCAATCTCCCGTAACTCTTTAACAGAGTGTTGCGTAGGCTTGGTTTTGATTTCCCCAGCGGAGGGCAAGTAGGGCAACAGCGTTAAATGAATAAAACATGTTGCGTCACGAGGTAGCTCGATGGCCATTTGACGAATAGCTTCCAAAAAAGGCAAAGATTCAATGTCGCCCACTGTTCCACCAATTTCAACAATGGCAACATCAGCCCCGTCAGCACCTTGATTTATGCAACTTTTAATTTCATCAGTAATATGTGGAATCACCTGAACTGTACCACCAAGATAATCGCCACGGCGCTCTTTCTTAATGACGCTCTCGTAAATCTGACCGGTAGTAAAATTGTTCTTTTTAGTCATTTTAGCGCTGATAAAGCGCTCATAATGGCCTAAGTCTAAATCTGTTTCAGCACCATCATCGGTAACAAATACTTCGCCATGTTGAAAGGGACTCATGGTACCGGGATCAACATTGATATAAGGGTCTAGCTTGAGCATAGTGACACGGATGCCTCTGGATTCAAGAATTGCACCCAGTGACGCGGCTGCGATGCCTTTTCCAAGGGAGGAAACTACACCGCCGGTGACAAAAATATACTTAGTCATGGAATTAGATAAATATTAGACGACTGATTATATCGTTTAATGGAATTTACCTCAAACATTCCATTTAAACCGTTTTCAGAAAACAAGCAGTAACGTTGGTTAATGCTCGTTTTTTGATGACAACAATTATTTGGTAAAGGCCCCAGCTTGTTTGTGCTGAGCAATTTCGTTATCGTCCCAACCTAATACCTCTCTCAAGATCTCATCTGTGTGCTCCCCTAATAAGGGAGAGCGCTTCATTGCCACATGATTATCTGAGAGTTTAATGGGCATTCCCACATTAAACCATTTGCCCCGCTTAGGGTGATCGAGCTCAACATACATGTTGCGTAACTTAACATGGTCATCTTGCGCCAAATCTTCCGTACTCATAATTGGGCCACAAGGCACGTCAATTTCATTGAGAATCGCCATAAATTCTCGTTTGGTATATTGACTGGCGTAATCGGTAATCAAGCGCCACATGTCGCCTTGATTTCGCCTTCTCTCTTGAATGGTACTGAAGCGATGGTCTTTTGCGAGACTCTCCCCGCCTATTTTTTTGGCCAAGTTTTCCCAAACGGCCTCTTGCACAACCACATAAATAAAATCGTTAGGGCCGCCTGGTTTACAACGAATGGCATTACCTAATTGACCACCACCGGAATCGTTACCACTTCGAGGAGTTGCCGAACGGTTTTGTGTATCCACCGAGTACTCTGGTAATGGGCCATGGGTTAGACGCTGATGATCCCTAAATTTAACACGGCATAAATTCATTACCGAGTCCATCATGGCCACTTCAACATACTGTCCTTTGCCAGTGCGATGCCTTGATTGTAAGGCTGCTAAAATCCCAATGGCCAAGTGTAAACCGGTACCTGAGTCACCAATTTGGGCGCCTGTGACAAGTGGCGGACCATCATCAAAACCTGTAGTACTCATGGCCCCACCCATAGCCTGAGCGACGTTTTCATAAGCTTTGAACTCTGAGTAGGGGCCGGCTGACCCAAAACCTTTAATTGAGGCCATGATAATTTTGGGATTAATTTCATGCACTTTTTCCCAAGAAAATCCGAATCTATCCAACACGCCAGGACCAAAATTTTCCATAATGACGTCACATTGCTTTAACAACTCCACAAACACTTCCTTCCCTGAAGGATTTTTCATGTTCACTGTAATAGAGCGTTTATTACAATTGAGCATAGTAAAGTATAAGCTATCCGCATCTGGAATATCCCGTAATTGTCCTCGTGTCACATCACCGGAAGGAGGTTCGAACTTAATCACATCCGCTCCAAGCCACGCCAATAACTGTGATGAGGTTGGGCCAGCTTGAACATGCGTCATATCAAGAATGCGAATACCGGATAAAGCGTTTTCCATAAATCCCTCTTTAAAAAATCATTTTTACTATATTACTTTACCTTTTTGTCGCTTTAACAAAAAAAAGTCAAGTACATAAGTCAATATTAAGATAAAAAATACTTCTTTTCAGATACTTTACTTATTCGACCAGCACTTATAATCTAAAAGACAATTTAAAAATATAATAATAATTTAACAGTTTGTACTTTAATTTTAATGACTTTGACATGGGACAAAGAATGAAAATTTGTATTATCGGTGGTGGGGGAGCAATCGGTGGTTTTTTAGCCGTTCAACTTGCTCGCGCAGGCAATGAGGTCACCGTTGTAGCCCGGGGTAAAACCTTATCGGCCATCCAAGAAAAAGGATTAACCTTAATTACTGAAGAACATCCTCAAGGTATTCAAGGCCCTGTTCGTGCAGTTGAGAAAATCAGTGAAGTGGGTATTGTTGATCTGGTTATTTTAGCCATTAAAGCCCATCAGCTTACCCCGATAGTCGGCGAAATCAATCAACTCCTTGGACAAGATACCGTCATTATCCCAATGCAAAATGGTATTCCTTTTTGGTATTTTCAGCGCCGCTCTGGCCCCTATCAAAACCATGTTGTACAAACCGTTGATCCCCAGGGGGTCATCATGAAAACCTTGGATCCCCAAAGAATTATTGGTTGCGTGGTTTATCCTGCGGCGATCAGTGTTGCGCCTGGAGTCATTAAACATGTTGAAGGAGTTCGTTTTCCCATTGGCGAGCTCGATGGAAGCACCACAGATCGAGCTTTGAAAATCTCAGAGGTCATGAAGGCAGCCGGCTTTAAATCACCCATCCTAGAGGATATCCGTTCAGAAATTTGGTTAAAGTTATGGGGCAATTTAACCTTTAACCCCATTAGCGCGTTAACTCATGGGACTTTGCTTGAGATATGCCAACATCCCAAAACACGGCAATTGGCAAAAGACATGATGACGGAAGCGCAAAATATTGCTCACCAATTAGACGTAACATTCCGAGTGAGTATCGAGAAGCGCATTGATGGCGCTGAAAAGGTAGGCCGTCATAAAACCTCAATGCTTCAAGACGTGGAAGCTGGGCGAGAGTTAGAAGTGGACGCTTTGTTAGGCTCGGTGATTGAGCTTGGGCAACTGGTAAACGTCCCTACTCCTCGTTTGGAAGCTGTTTTTGCGCTCACTACACTCTTAATGGAATGCATTAAGGATGCACAAAGCGGAATTGCACTGATCAGGCCAGGCAACCAACATTAAATTTTTGTTTGGCCGTGAAAAAAAGTCTTGTAGTTAAAGTAAAATAGATAGTATTATTAAAAACAATAATAAAATCTATATAAAAAAATAATTATATATATTTTACCTACGTCTTTTTCTTAAAAAGATAATCATCATGCGCCATGCAACTTTGCGTCAACTAAAAGTGTTTGAAACCGTAGCAAGACGGCTTTCCTTTTCTCGTGCCGCTGAAGAGTTACATTTGTCTCAACCTGCGGTCTCCACCCAAATCAGACAACTGGAAAACCACGTTGGCATTCGATTATTTGAGCAACTGGGCAAAAAGGTGTATCTCACCCAGGCTGGGGAGACCATGCTTAAACATTGTCGACTGATCATCAACCAGTTTCGTGAAGCGGAAGAAGCTATGGATATCTTTAAGGGGGTCTCCAGTGGCACCCTTAATGTTGGCGTTAATAGCGCTGCCGATTATTTTTTCCCTCATGTCCTCTCTGAATTTAAAAATCAAATACATGACGCAAAAATTCAACTCACCGTGGCTAATCGAACTAACCTGATCGAAAAACTAAGTGATAATGAAATTGATTTGGTGGTGATGTGTCGACCACCCACTGAAATTGAGGTGGTTTCAGAGCAATTCGCTCCTCACCCTTATGTGATTGTCGCGAGGCCCGATCATCCGCTGGCCAAACAAAAAAGAATCTCACCGGAAACGCTCCTCGATGAATCCTTTATTACCCGTGAGACGGGATCTGATACAAGGGATGCCATCGCTGAAAAATTCAAAGAAAATCTGGATAAATTAAAAATTACTCTGGCTGTTCAAAGTACTGAATCGATTAAGCAGGCTGTTCGTTCAGGCATGGGCATTGCCTTTATTTCTGCGTTTAACATCAATCTTGAAATCGCACTGAATCATCTGGCTATCCTCGATGTGGAAGGTTTTCCAGCTATGCGTCACTGGTACATTATTTACCGTAAAGAAAAACTCTTACCACCTATTACTCGTTCTTTTATTAGCTTCTTGCATCATAGAGGACAGAGTTTAATACAGGACTTCACTCCACTTACCAAAGCTTACGCATCATGATTGAATGACCCAGTCAGCTTTTACTCCGGTCTTTTAATCTGATTTAATCTCTCCAATTCAAGTATTAGTGCACTGTGATCAAGATCTGCAAAACCGTTATCCACCATTGATTGGAACAAATCACGCGATTGGTTGAGTAAGGGCAAATCAATCATGGCTTCTCGAGCGACAGCCACCGCGGTATTTAAATCTTTGAGCTGGGTGGTGGCGTGAGCACCAGGAGTAAAGGTGCGATCTATCATTCTTTGGCCATGTAATTCAAGAATACGGCTTTCTGCAAAGCCACCGCGAATGGCTTCTCTCACCGCCCTAGGATCAGCCCCTGCTTGAGCCATTAAAGTCATTGCCTCAGCAACGGCTGCAATACTCATCCCAACAATCATTTGATTGGCAAGTTTTGCCAAAGAGCCTGCTCCGGCCTCACCCACGTAAGTCGCCCTACCGAGTACTGAGAACACGGGAAGAGCTTGCTCAAAGGCCATCCGATCTCCTCCCGCCATAATAGCCAAGGTACCCTGCTCAGCCCCCACAACACCACCTGACACTGGAGCGTCCAAAGCCAAGGCTCCCTTTTCATGGCACCACTTGGCATGAAGCTTGGCGCTATGAGGTGGAATTGAGCTCATATCAATAAAAATACTCTGCGGTTTTAAGGCTGCCAAGAGACCCTGCTGTAACACCTCGCCAACTGCAGCGGCGTGACTTAACATGGTGATCACAATATCTGCCTGCTCAGTGGCGGCAAAGGGAGATTCACTGTGTTTGGCTCCTAGTTCAATCAATGGTTGGCATTTCTGATTAGTTCGATTCCATACCCATAATTCATAACCATGGCCAAGTAATCTCTTGGCCATGGGGATTCCCATTAATCCAGTTCCAATTAAGGCGCATTTAGCTTTCATAGGCTTTGTGTTTATAATGATCTATAGTCAATAAAAAATAATCCTACCATGACATCCTCAAAACCTCTTCAATTATTGGTTGAAGAATATACCCATCAATTCACCGAAGAGCTGATTAGGCTGCGCCGTGACTTTCACCAACATCCAGAGCTCTCTAACCGAGAATACCGTACCTCACGCATTGTTGCCTCTTATCTCGAAGAGTTAGGTCTTAATGTAACGCGTGATATCGCGCACACAGGAGTGGTGGCTTTATTAGAAGGAAAAGAAAAAGGTCCTGTTATTGCACTCAGAGCCGATATGGATGCTCTACCGGTCAGTGAAAAACACTCTTCTTTAAGCTTTGCTTCACAGGTGAGTTGTGAATACGAAGGAAAACAAGTCGATGTCATGCACGCCTGTGGTCATGATTGCCATACCGCCATACTTCTTGTGGTGGCTAAAATCCTCAGTCAACTCAAGGAGCATTGGCGAGGAAGTATTAAATTGATTTTTCAACCCGCGGAAGAAGGGGCGCCTGAGGGCGAGACTGGAGGCGCTGAGTTAATGATTGCTGAAGGGGTATTGGAAAACCCAAGGCCTTCAGCCATTTTTGGTTTACATGTGATCGCTGGCATGAAATCAGGACATATTGGCTATCGATCAGGCCCCACCATGGCAAGCTCCGACACGCTCAAAATCACCATTCACGGCAGTCAAACCCATGGTGCCATGCCCTGGCTTGGCATAGACCCCATTGTGGTTGCCTCACAGGTCATTTTAGGACTACAAACTATCACGAGTCGCCAATTAGATGTGACGCACGAACCTGCCATTATTACCATTGCCTGCATTCAGGGGGGGATTCGCGATAACATTATTCCCGATCAAGTGAAACTGCTTGGCACCATTAGAACCTTTGATGAGCGCATGCGCTCTGACGTTGCGCAACGTGTTCATAACACTGTGACCCATATTGCAAGTAGTGCGGGAGCCACGGCCGAGGTGACTATTGAAAGAGGTTACTCCGTAACGGTCAACGACCCACATCTAACTCAGGATATGGTTGGCAGTTTAACCAAGGCGGCAGGGATAGACAAAGTCTTTGTCTCCCCCAAATTAACCGGTGCAGAGGATTTCTCAAAATACCAAGAGAAGATTCCAGGATTGTTCTTCTTTTTGGGCATTACGCCAGAGGCATTGAGCCACGGACAAGCTGCTCCCAATCATTCCCCCCATTTTACAGTGGACGAGAGCGCCCTGCCCGTTGGGGTCAAGGCGCTGTGTTTTCTTGCTCTGGATGGACTAGCTCTGCTGAGCGAGAAACAACCAGGTTGAAATCACCGAGTCTGGGTTTAAGGACATTGACTCAATCCCTTCAGCCATTAACCACTGAGCAAGATCAGGATGATCAGAGGGGCCCTGACCGCAAATACCCACATATTTACCCGCCCTACGACACGCACTAATCGCTAGGTGGAGCATCGCCTTTACAGCAGGATCACGCTCATCAAAGGCGTGGGCCACGAGTCCCGAATCACGATCAACAGCCAGCGTCATTTGTGTAAGGTCATTTGAGCCTATAGAAAACCCATCAAAACGCTCTAAAAACTGGTCAGCTAAAATTGCATTGGCCGGAATCTCACACATCATCACAATACGCAAAGCGTTCTGGCCTCTTTTTAACCCAAGCTCCCCAAGTAAAGCCAATGTTCGGTCTGCCTCAGCAAGGCTTCTCACAAAGGGCACCATGATTTCTACGTTAGTAAAACCCATCACATCACGAACATGTTTAAGGGCTTGGCACTCAAGTTCAAAACACTCTTTAAAGGAAGTTGAGATATAACGAGCAGCGCCTCTGAAGCCCAACATGGGGTTTTCTTCATGAGGCTCATACTGCTTACCGCCAATTAAGTTTGTGTATTCGTTAGACTTAAAGTCAGACAAACGCACAATCACTTTTTTCGGCCAGAAGGCAGCCGCCAGTGTCGCAATTCCTTCCGTTAATTTTTCACGGTAAAAGTGCGCAGGGCTCTGGTATCCCCTGGCTTTTTCTTCTACTTCTTGCTTAAGTTCCGGAGGAAGATTGGGGTAGTCTAGGCAAGCCCGAGGATGTACTCCAATCATGGCACTAATAATAAACTCTAAACGGGCAAGCCCCACTCCCTCATTGGGTAAGCGTTGAAAGGCAAAAGCAAGCTGCGGATTACCCACGTTCATGGTGATTTTAACGGGGATGTCAGGCATGCTGTCTAGCGTCACAGAATTGAGTTCAAAGTCCAATATCCCTTTATAGATATGACCAGTTTCTCCCTCAGCACAGGAAACGGTGACTTGCTCAACATGTTTTAATACCTCTGTGGCATTTTCACAGCCCACCACCGCAGGTATCCCTAACTCACGAGCAATAATGGCAGCATGACAGGTCCGACCTCCACGATTGGTCACAATGGCTGAGGCACGCTTCATGATCGGTTCCCAGTTAGGGTCTGTCATGTCTGTAACCAACACATCACCAGGCTCAACCTTGTCCATTTCACTCACATCAAAAATGATTTTGACTTTGCCTGCACCGATTTTTTGTCCAATAGCCCTGCCTGTCACTAACACTTCACCGGATTGTTTAAGTTGATAGCGCTCAAGGGTGTCGGCATTTTTGCGTGAGGCAACAGTTTCAGGACGAGCTTGGAGAATGTATAGCTTGCCATCGATACCGTCCTTAGCCCACTCAACGTCCATTGGACGCTGGTAATGCTTTTCAATGATCATGGCATAACGAGCCAACTCTTCTAATTCTGCATTGTTTAAACAAAAACTGTGACGGTCTTGCTCTGAGGTCTCCACGGTGGTTACCGTTTTACCAGCAGTTTTATCAGCGCTATAAATCATTTTGGTGGCTTTTGAACCAAGATTACGCATTAATACAGCTGGTTTGTTATGCGTCAGAGCGAGCTTACTCACATAGTATTCATCGGGATTAACGGCTCCTTGCACTAC
This sequence comes from Betaproteobacteria bacterium, assembly GCA_018971415.1. Taxonomy (GTDB): domain Bacteria; phylum Pseudomonadota; class Gammaproteobacteria; order Burkholderiales; family Ferrovaceae; genus PN-J185. The sequence continues at coordinate 23,616 of JAGXAW010000010.1, read as the reverse complement.
GCTCTCACCAAGTCCCCAACTGGCTGTAATTAACACCACTTGGTCAAAGCCAGATTCAGTGTCCATGGTAAACAAGACACCGCTCGCTCCCACATCACTTCTTGCCATTCTTTGTATACCAGCAGAGAGCGCCACTTCAGCATGAGAGAAGCCTTGATGGACACGATAGGATATGGCGCGATCGTTATATAAAGAAGCAAACACATGTTTGACAGCTTCGATCACATTATCCAAACCTGCGATATTGAGGAAAGTCTCCTGTTGGCCAGCAAATGAGGCGTCAGGTAAATCTTCAGCGGTGGCGGAGGAACGCACGGCAACCGAGGGATTGGCTTCGCTGCCTACGGCCAATTGTTGATAGGCGGTGGCAATATCCTCTAACAGCTTTTTAGGTAGAGGGGCATCCAGAACCCATTGGCGAATTTGTTTTCCTGCCTGGGCCAGTGCATTCACATCATCCACATTCAAGGTATTTAACGTGTCTTGGATTTTCTTCTCTAAGTCCCCTTCTTTCAGAAAATCGCGAAAGGCCAATGCAGTTGTCGCGAATCCGCCAGGAACTCGAACCCCAGCATGACTTAATTGACTAATCATCTCACCCAAAGAGGCGTTTTTACCTCCCACGGAGTCAACATCAGTCATACGCAACTCTTCAAACCAACGGATATACTCCCCAGCCATAATTTTCCCCTGACAACCACAAAAACTCTTATTATAAAATATTCGTGAAATAATAGGTTATTCAAATAAAGAGAATTTCGTATGCCCAAAAGAAGTGTTTTTTATCTATCGGACCGCACCGGTATCACGGCAGAGATGCTTGGACAGAGTTTAATCACCCAATTTGAGTCCGTTTCCTTCAAAAGACGAACTCTTCCCTTTATTGCTACCACCGAAAAAGCTAAAGAAGCTGTCAACATCATTAACCAAGCCTCCCTTGAGGATGGTAACCAAGCCATTGTCTTTAGCACCCTAGTTGATGACAACCTACGTCAAATTGTTCGTCAATCAGAGGCTTTAGTCTTTGATTTTTTTGAAATTTTTATATCTCCTCTAGAAAATGCTCTGGGCCTTGCCTCCTCCCACGCCATTGGTCGTTCACACAGTACGGGGGATTCACAAAACTACACCCATCGTATTGAGGCCATTAATTTCACTATGTCCCATGATGACGGGGTGAGTTCAAGGGGCCTTAATGAGGCTGAAATTATCTTAGTAGGGGTGTCGCGCTGCGGTAAAACCCCAACCAGTCTCTACCTGGCCATGCAATTTGGTATCAAAGCAGCCAATTACCCCATTATTCCAGAGGACCTGAGCCGGCAGAAACTGCCAGAGGCGCTAAACAACTTTAAAAACAAACTTTGGGGACTGTCCATTAAACCTGAGCGTCTACATCAAATTCGCTCAGAGCGCCGCCCTGACAGTGAATACGCTTCGCTCGCCAATTGTCGCTATGAAATTCAAGCAGCAGAGGCCTTAATGCGCGGACAGGGTATTCCTTTTCTTGACTCAACCAATATGTCAATTGAAGAGCTGTCTGCTACCATTCTTCACCAAACGGGTTTATCAAGACATCTTTATTGATTGCCTCACGTTGAATGGGTTTGAAATAATACTTTGTTTCTGAGCAAGTCAAAGAAGAAGAGCGTATTAAAGCCTCTGGCGTAGACTTTCAAACATAATAATGGACCCTGCAATGGCCGCGTTGAGCGATTCAACCTTATTCATCATAGGAATATTAAGATGATGTGGATGATGGTCTAAAAGTGAAGGGTCAATACCGGAACCCTCGTTACCAATCACCAGAGTAAAGGCAGAGGAGAGGTTAAGTTGACGATAATCTTTACTTTTCACACTCAATGCTGCAAGCCAAATGGGTTGCTCTGTTTCAACTAAAAACGCTGATAATGCCACCTGTTCATGTATTTCTAAAATAAAATGCGCTCCCATGCCTGCTCGGATAACTTTAGGTGACCAAGCGTGAGCACAACCTGGTGACAATACAACTTTGTTAAATCCACTTGCAGCCGCAGAACGAAGTAAAGTGCCCACATTACCTGGGTCTTGAATACTGTCGAGAACCAAACAAAATCCTGAATTCTTTAATGGCGATACGGGTAATTTGATATCAACCACTGCCAATAAGCCATCTGGCGATGTCAAAGTACTTATTTTTTTAAATACTCCTTGAGGGACCTCAATCCATTCACCCTGATAGGCATTAACTAACGCCATCAGCTCTTGATTGGTACTTTTCTCCTTATCAACGACGAGAGTATGTATCTTTACCTGATTGCTTTTTAATGCTGCCTCCACCAAATGAATGCCCTCGATCACGGCTTGCCCTACTTCTTCTCGGTAGCTAAATTCTTTCGTTAATCGCATGATTTGGCGAATTAATGGGTTATCCGTTGAAGTAATTATCTTCATATGAGCTCTCTCACCGGCCTAAAGGATTTACGATGGTGTTGACTAATACCGTGTTCTGTAAGAGCTGCCAAATGTTGCGAAGTGGGGTAGCCTTTATGTTGCGCAAAACCATAGTAAGGATATTGTTGATGCAAATCTAACATATAGTTGTCGCGTTCCGTTTTGGCTAAAATTGATGCTGCTGAAATGGCAGGAACTCGTGCATCACCAGATACAATGGCATACATAGAATAATCACAGTCGATGAACTGATTGCCATCAATAAAAACAACATCAGGCTTAATTGACAACTTTTCAAGAGCACGCTTCATGGCCAACAAAGCAGCTTGCAGGATATTGATACTGTCAATTTCTTCCACGCTGGCCTCAGCCACCGCCCATGACAGCGCATTGGCCTTGATTAAAGAGGCAAGCTCTTCTCTTTTGCGTTCGCTGAGTTTTTTAGAATCATCCAATCCTTGAATGGGCCGCGAGGGATCTAAAATCACTGCAGCGGCCATCACTGGACCGGCAATAGGACCTCGCCCAGCCTCATCAAGACCCACCATTAGTCCCGAAGGAGGATCAATATTCTCGTGTAATCTAATCTTTTTTTTAACGACCATGGGACTGCTCTAACACCAGTTGAATTCCTTCAATCATGGCGCTTTCAGTATCAAGCTTAAGTAGATCACGCATTCTTCGATACGCCATAAGCATCTGCTCTCGCTGTTGGCTTGGCGGTAAGAGTGACTCAAGGCTTTGGGTAATATTGGTCACAGTGGCGCTCTCTTGTAACCATTCATCAATGACAGGTTCATTTAAAATCAAGTTAGGTAGGGCAACAAAGCCCTTTTTCTTTTTGCGGCGTACCATCCAGGCTGTAAAGGCCGATAGCTTATACGTCACCACTTGCGGGCAATCAAATAAAGCTGCCTCAAGCGTTGCTGTCCCAGAGGCCACCAAAGCGGCGTCAGCTGCAGACAAAGCACGATGGGCGTTTTCATCAAGTAATAATAAAGATAACTCTGTTACCGCTGAGCCGACTAACTGACTGAACAGCTGCTTTAACCCTGGATTAATAAATGGCAATAAAAATACTGCGTTACTATGTTGAGCTTTGATCTTCTTTGCCACCTCGACAAACAACTTGGCATGATATTCAATCTCAGATTTACGACTTCCCAGCAGTAACGCGATCACTGTTTTGTCTGGACCAATTGACAAAAGAGTTCGAACCTCTTGCCGGTTAATTGGATAAGGAATTTGATTCACCAAAGGATGACCAATGTAGGTAGAAGTCACTTGATGATCAGCAAAGTAAGTTTTTTCAAAAGGAAAAATAACCAATAATCGATCGACCGCTCGTTGGATTAATGGCAATCTCCCCTCACGCCAAGCCCATACAGTTGGCGCTACCATTTGTATGGTTTTGATACCCTGGGCGCGGAGCTTTTCCTCAACCCCCAAATTAAAATCTGGAGCATCAATACCAATAAATAAATCAGGTGGATTTTGAAGAAAGTGATTGATGAGCTGTTTACGTATAGAAAGTAATTCGCGCAAAGAGCGAATCACCTCCCAATACCCTCGAACAGAGAGTTTCTCCATGGCAAAGAGTGAATGGACCCCTTCGGCCATCATGAGAGGACCACCTATACCTTCAAAATGACAATTTGGATAATGTTTTTTTAGTGTTCTGACAAGAGAGGCGCCAAGCTGATCACCTGAGGCTTCTCCGGCGACTACACCAATCTTTAACATCAGCGCATAATGCCACGAGGGCTGGGTTGTAATAGAAAATCTAAGAAAGGCTGAGCCTTCGGAAATTCAGTCACAATTTCCTGAATAGCTATCTTGGCATCCTCAAGGGTTAAGGAAGAACGGTACAGTTTTCTGTAAGCTCTTTTCACCGCCATGATTTCCTCAGAACTAAAACCACGTCGCTTCATGCCTTCACTATTAATACCATGGGGCGTTGTAGGGTTGCCGGCAACGGTGACAAACGGAGGAACGTCTTGCGTGACAACAGCAGAGATACCAACAAAACTGTGTGCCCCCACGCGACAAAATTGATGTACCCCAGAAAACCCAGCCAGGATAGCCCAATCGTCCACGTGAACGTGTCCCGCAAGACTGGCATTATTGGCAAAGGTGGTGTGGTTTCCCACTTGGCAATCATGGGCCAAATGAACATAAGCCATAATCCAATTATGGTTACCTAAACGGGTTACACCCCCATCATCGATTGTACCGATGTTAAATGTACAAAACTCTCTGATGACGTTGTCATGACCGATCTCAAGAGCGGTGTTTTCTCCTCGGTATTTTTTATCCTGTGGATCACCACCTAGGGCAGCGAAGGAGTAAATTTTATTGCGTTGACCGATGGTGGTCTTTCCGGAAATTTTAACGTGATCACCTATTACGGTATCGCGACCGATACAAACCTGCTCATCAATGATAGAGTAAGCCCCAACTTTAACTCCCTCATCGAGCTGGGCTTTAGGGTGAATAATTGCGGTTGGATGAATCATCATTCTTCAATATTCTTCTCGGTACATAACAACTCAGCCTCAGAGACAATCTTGTCATCCACCAAAGCTTGTGTCTCGTATTTCCATAAACGTGAAGAACGGCGAATCAAATTGGCCTTCAATATCAGTTGATCGCCTGGAAATACTGGCGCCCTAAAACGGGCTTTATCAATACCAATAAAATAAGTCACTACATTTCCATTAGGCTGTGTTCCCTCAGTTTTATAACTAAGCAGTGCAGCAGCCTGGGCCATGGCTTCAATGATCAATACACCTGGCATGACAGGATGCCCTGGAAAGTGTCCCTGAAAAAAACCTTCATTCATGGTGACGTTTTTTACAGCAGTGATTGACTCACCTGCTTTCAAATCCACCACTTTATCGATTAGCAAAAAAGGGTATCGGTGAGGAAGGTATTTCATCACTTCTTTGATATCCATAATGGCCATGATAACTTCTACTCCTCTTTTTTAAGTACTTTTTCTAAAGATTTAATTCGTTTTATCCAATCTGATAAATGGCGTAAATGAACTAAAGTTTCCATCCAATTTTTATGTTGTACACCTGGCATACCAGATGAGTATATACCGGGTTCAGTAATCGATTTTGTGATCATTGTAAAGCCAGTCACTGTGACCCCATCACATATATTAAGGTGACCAACAATGCCAACCCCACCACCAATGCGACAATTTTTGCCAATGGTGGTACTTCCCGAGACGCCCGTACACCCTGCAATCACGGTATTAGCACCAATGTGGCAATTATGGGCTATTTGAATTTGATTATCTAATTTCACACCGTCTTCAATAACGGTATTTTCAATAGCCCCACGGTCAATAGTGGTATTTGCCCCTATTTCCACATCATGACCAATAACCACTCTACCAATTTGCGGGATCTTAATCCAACCACCTTTATCCCAGGCCATACCAAAACCATCAGAGCCAATAACAACCCCTGAGTGAATAATAGCCCGTTCCCCAATATGGGTTTCATGATAAAGCCTGACACCAGAGTACAGTCTTGAGTTGGCGCCAATTACCGTATCTCGACCTATATAAGTACCACTGTCAATCACTACCCCTCGTCCAATTTGAGCGCCCGACTCAATTACCACATGGGGACCAATACTGACATTCTCTGACAATACAACATCTTGAGCAATCACTGCGCTTGGATGAACGCCGATGGGTGTAGCCTCCGCGGGAAACAACATTTGCGCGGCTCTTGCGTAAGTGGCGTAAGGATTTTTACTGATTAAACATGGAGAAGGAGAAAAGGATGCGTCTTCAGCCGACAAAATTACTGCGCTGGCGCGAGTATGTTTAAGTGAGTCGCGGTAGAGTGTGTTAGCTAAAAATGTGATTTCCCCCTGCGTAGCGCCGGCAATGGTTCCAATCCCCGAAATAAGAGTGGAACCCTCACCTAATACCTCTGCGTTACATTGAGCGGCAATTTGCGATAAGGTAAATGACAGTTTTGACTTCAAACACTCTTCCTAATTACTTATCAGCCAAAGCCTTTAGTACCTTGTCAGTAACATCAATGGCAGGGCTAGCGTAGATAACATCAGAAAGAATCAAGTCGTACTTTTCTGAGGCTGCAATTTGACGTATAACTTGGTTTGCTCTCTCTTGAATACCCGCTAACTCTTCATTGCGTCTGGTATTAAGATCCTCACGAAACTCTCTTTGTTTACGTTGAAATTCACGATTTAAATCGGCCAATTCACGTTGTTTTGCGTTACGGTCAGATTCGGACATTGTTAGCCCATCTCGATCAAGAGAGGTTTGAAGGTCACGGGCTTGTTTTCCTAATCGTTGAAGATCAGCGTCACGAGCAGCAAATTCTTTCTCCAGTTTCTTGGTGGCTTTTTGTGCTGGTGCCGCCTCACGGAAAATGCGCTCAATATTGATCCAGCCGATTTTAACGTTATCAGCGTAAACAGCTGATACAGATGATAAAAGCACCATGGCTAAAACTAGTCTTAAGAATTTCATATCAGTACTCTCTTAAAATGTTGAACCTAACTGAAACTGTAATCGCTCAATATTATCATAGGGTTGGGTTTTAAAGGGAAAAGCATAGCTAAATTGCAAAGGCCCCAGGGGTGAATACCAATTTAACCCTACCCCATAAGAATATCGAAATTGACTGGTCGATATGGGCTGATTTTGACCAAACACATTACCGCCGTCAATGAAGGTACTTAAACGGAACGAACGGTCATTAGCAAGTCCTGGAAACGGGAAATACAATTCGACGTTACCAGTAGCAAGTTTTGCTCCGCCTAAGTTGTAAACGTTGCCGTAAATATCCCGAGCCTGAGGACCCATACTGTAAGGGTAATAACCACGCACTGAGTTAGGACCACCGGCAAAGAAGTTTTTAAAGAACGCCAGAGGCTGCCCACCATAACCGTTTGCATAACCCAAATGAGAAGAAGCAGAAAAAGTAATATTTTTACTAAAAGTGGGACTTAACCACTGATCATCAGCGGTGGCTTTATAGTATTTTAAATCTGCGCCTGGGAGTCCAGCCTCTAAACGATAACGCTGATTCGCCCCTTTCGTAGGATAGAGAATACTGTCACGCGTATCTTTTGAAAAACCAATATCACTTTTAATGGTTCTCGCCAAATCGCCAAACTGGTTCACAAATCCCAAATACTGCAAAGGACTACCTGTGTATACATTGACACTGGTTGACTCAACGCCAAAACCAAAAGTATAAGCATTGGTCTCACTCAGAGGAACAGTCCAGTGGGTATCAGCACCCAAAGTATTGGTGCTATAGGGACTCACCCCAACTAAGGACGTGGTATCTAAAGATTGGTCATACACACTGTAAGAGCGCCCTATTCCATCTTCAGTCCAATAGGGATTAAAGTAAGTCAGTGAGATATTGCGACTCACCAAACCCGTATTTAAGGCAAGTGTTAGTGAATTTCCAGTACCGAACAAGTTGTTCTGGCTAATACTTCCGCTAAGGATAATTTTCTGCACCTGAGAATAGCCGGCACCCAACTGAATGGAGCCTGTTTGCTGCTCAACCACAGTAAAGTTCACATCCACCTGATCCGTGGTGCCTGGAACGGGTTTAGTGTCAACTGTCACTTCTTTAAAAAAACCTAAGCGATCAATACGCTCTTTTGAGCGGTTAATCTTGGCAATTGAATACCAGCCACCTTCCAACTGCCTAACCTCACGACGAATCACTTCATCACGAGTACGGGCATTACCAAAAATATTCACGTGACGAACATAGACGCGGCGACCAGGATCCACCACAAACGTGAATGAAGCCGTTTGATTGTCTTTATTAATTTGAGGATTAGCGTTGATGTTAGCGAAAGAATAGCCTTCGTTCGCTAATCTGTCTGACATGGCTTTAACAGATTCAGTGACGTTTTGCCTAGAAAAAACCTCGCCTTTTTTAATTTTCACGAGCTTCGCCAGCTCAGCTTTTGGGACCACGAAGCGCCCTGCCAATTTGACATCAGAGACGGTGTAACGTTTGCCTTCAGAAATAGAGACGGTGATAAAGATACCTAATTTATCTGGTGAAATGGCCACCTGGGTTGAAAGAATCGAAAACTCAAGATAGCCACGATCTTCATAGTAGCTCTTCAATGTTTCCAAATCGCCACTTAGTTTTTGTTTTGAATATTGATCGTTTTTGGTATACCAGCTTATCCAATCATGGGTCGACAACTTAAACTGGCTTAGTAACTCTTTTTCTTTAAAGGCTTTTGCACCAATAATATTGATGGATTTAATTTCAGAAGTGTCACCCTCAACAATATTTAAAGTTATAGCAACTCGGTTTCGCTCCATAGGGGTCACAGTTGCGATCACCTGGGCAGCATAATGACCCTTACTTAAATATTGTCTTTTCAGTTCTTTTTCAGCTTTATCCAGAATCGATTTGTCATAAATACGACCTTCAACCAAACCAATTGACTTCAATGCTTCTTTTAATTGGTCCTTGGGAAACTCTTTTGAGCCGTTGATTTCGAGTTTTGCGATAGCTGGACGTTCATGAACTTTAACCACCAAAATATCGTGATCGTTTTCTAGCACCACATCAGAGAAAAAACCAGTACCGTATAACGCTTTTAATGCTTCAGAGGCCTTTTCATCAGTGACTTTTTCGCCGACCTTCACGGGCAAGTACGTGAAAATAGTCCCCACTTCAATACGTTGCGCACCTTCCACGCGGATATCTTTTATGACAAAGGCATCTAATGCGAAAGCGAACATGCTGAAGGAGCACAACAAAAGTGCAGATAATAATCGTTTGATCATGAAATCAGGTCAATTAGTTAACAATCTATGTATATCGTTATATAAGGCAAAAGCCATTAATGCGGTCAGTAAAACGAGTCCAATTTTTTGCGTAAAAGCAACCACCGAGTCGGATACTGGGCTCCCTTTTAATAATTCCACTACATAATACAACAAATAGCCGCCATCTAATACCGGTATCGGAAGTAAATTCAGCGCCCCAAGACTAATGCTAATCAGTGCAACAAAGGAAAGAAAAGGAATTAAGCCTAATTTTGCTGTTTCCCCTGCAAATCCAGCAATCTGGACTGGGCCACCAACACTCTTCCATGAGGCCTTACCGACTAGCATCATTCCAAATGTTTTAAAAGTTAAGGCAGTCACACTCCATGTCTTTTCAACGGACATGATCACTGCACGTGAAAGGGGATATTTAACATTTACTCGTAATTTATTGATAAGCTCAGTATCCCTTAAAGGCATGACTCCTATTCGACCAATGGTTTTTCCGTTGGGATCTTTAAATGACGCAGGCGTAATTTTAAGGTCAATCTGTTGACCAGAACGTTCTACTTGAAGGGTTATATCTTGGTTTGGATGAGCTTGAACAATATTAACTAATGTCTGCCAGTCATGAATAGGTTGTTGATTAGCAGCGGTAATCCTATCGCCTTTTAAAAGTGTTGCTTTAGCAGCTGGACTATCTGGAAGTATTTTATCAACCACCGCAGGTAATGGAGGATTCCACGGCAAAATACCAATGTCTTTCATAAGATCTTGACCCGCTTGAGAGACATCAAAACCAAAGAGATCTAAAGTTTTGAGGGCAATATGCCCAGCGTCGTCTTGTACCTGCAAGGTAATTCTTTGTTCACCCAATACTTTTTCTACTAAAGTAGGCTCAAGATCATTCCAACTGGTCACCTGTTGGTTATCTACCGCAGTAATTAACTCACCCGCTTTTAAACCAGCTACTTCTGCAATGGTTCCTTTAACTGGCGCATCCACATAGGGACGCATGCCGGGTATTCCCACCATATTTAATATACTGAACAAAATAATAGCCAGAATAAAATTGGCTAAGGGCCCAGCACTCACAATGGCAAAACGTTTACCTAGAGATTGATTATTAAAGGCACGGTGTAATTCATGTTGCGGTACAGGTGCTTCACGCTCGTCAAGCATTTTAACGTATCCGCCAAGCGGCAACGAGCCAAGACACCACTCAGTATTATCCCGACCAAAACGCCTTTGCCAAATCGGTTTACCAAAACCAATTGAAAACCGTAAGACCTTGACACCCGCCCGTTTAGCCACATAGTAATGGCCAAACTCATGAACCGTAATGAGAACCAAAAGCGTTACTATAAAGGCTGCTAACGTTTCTAAAATACCCATTTATCTATACCTTACTCTTTTTGATAATTTGCTGAGTTATCATTCTGGTTTGTCGATCCACATTGAGCACAGTTTCTAAAGACTCTACCGATTCAATTGCTGATTGATTCAAAACTGTCTCAATGATTTGCGTAATCTGATTAAAGGGAATATGTCCATCTAAAAAATTCTCTACAGCCACCTCATTGGCTGCATTGAAAATAGTGCTTGCCGTTCCCCCAGCTTTAACCACCTCGTAAGCCAATCGAATGGCGGGAAACCTCTCTAAATTCACTTGCTCAAACTGAAGAGTACCAATTTTAGCAAGATCCAACATTTCAACTCCTGAATCAATTCTTTCGGGATAAGCGAGTGCATAAGCGATGGGAGTTCGCATATCTGGGCAACCCAGTTGAGCCATAACTGATCCATCCTTATAAGTCACCATTGAATGAATAATACTTTGCGGGTGAATAAGAATGTCCACTTGTGATGGTGAGGCATTAAATAACCAACATGCCTCAATCAGCTCAAGCGCTTTATTCATCATGGTCGCTGAATCTACCGAAATTTTTCTACCCATACTCCAATTAGGGTGTTTACACGCTTGCTCAGGTGTAATATCAGCCAGCTCATGAGGTTTTTTATGTAAAAAAGGTCCTCCAGATGCAGTGAGGATGATTTTTTTAACTCCAGCCTGATCAAGTCCTTGTTGATGATAAACAGGCAATGACTGAAAAATAGCATTGTGTTCGCTATCTACCGGAAGCAAAGTAGCATGATTTTCTTTAACAGCGTCCATTAAAAGCTTACCAGAGACCACCAAGGACTCTTTATTAGCCAGTAAAATTCTTTTTCCACATCGAGCTGCCGCCAAAGTCGACTGTAAACCGGCCACTCCAACGATGGCTGCCATGACTGTATCAACGCTTTCATGCTGAGCAACATCATCGAGCGCCGAAAGACCAAACAGTAACTCTACTCCATGGCTCTTAAAACGTTGCTGTAGCTCGCTATTGGGTATGGCCCCTACGAGCACTGCATAACGTGCTTTAAAAGCCATGGATTGCTCTAATAACAACTCAGTATTACTGTATGCGGCCAGCGCAAAAACCTGATATTTATCAGGATGAAGAGCAATCACTTGCAAAGTACTACAGCCAATTGATCCTGTTGAACCTAAAATAGTGATAAGTTGTTTTGGCATATTTTTATCTGACCAACATCTCTGTCCATAAAGCCATGACGGGAAGCGTAGCAATTAACGCGTCAATTCTGTCTAGAATACCACCGTGTCCAGGTAAGATAAAACCACTGTCCTTGACCCCCACACAACGTTTTAACCATGACTCAAACAAGTCACCTTCAATACCGAGTAAGGCAATGAGGAGTATCAGACAATAAAACCATAAGGGATGAATATGAAGCCAGGCAATTAAAGGAATCGTTTGCCATGGCCAGAAAAACTGGATAGAAAATCCATAGATCATTACCGCCACCAAGGCACCCATTACCCCTTCCCATGTTTTTCCAGGGCTAATACGAGGTGCGAGCTTGTGTCTTCCAAATGCGCGGCCAACAAAATAAGCAGTGCTATCTGACAACCAAATAATACTAAATAGTATAAGCAGGTGAATTGCACCAAAGGCTTTGACGACCATTAATGAAAACACCGTAGAAAACACAAGTAACCAACCAAGAACAGCATGAACCAGAGGATGTTGAGTGGGCCACCCATGGTTTAACCATAATGGAGCAATCAGTAACCAGAACAACACGGCCGCAAAATTGAGTAACAGCACAACATGATCATGCCATTGAAACAGAACAATCGTTACATATATGGCAGCACTACAAAGTAGATATAAAAACGTAGTGATTAAAGAATAGCGTCCCAATTTAGACCATTCCCAAAACGCTACAAGTGCGATCACACTAACTAAACCTGTCCACTGATTGGTGGTGCTAAAAAAAAGTGCCCAGAGCATGCCTATTAACAGAAAAAAGGCAGTAACAACTCTTTGCTTTAACATTGATTAAATTGCCGTGGAAACACTTGGCCAAGAAGTTTGTATGACTTGCTCGCTAGTTCTGCCAAATCTTCGCTCTCTTGATTGATAGGACAAAACGGCTTCTCTAAGGTTGACTTCATTGAAATCAGGCCATAGGGTATCGGTAAAAAATAACTCCGTATAGGCTAACTGCCAGAGCAAGAAATTACTAATCCTTTTTTCGCCACCTGTTCGAATAAACAAGTCAGGCTCAGGCAAATCTCCCATAGACAAATAAGGCATTAGATCGTTTTCTGTAATCATTTTATCTTCTTTATTGGGCTCAGCTTTCAGTAACGCGTTCATAGCCTGAAGTATATCCCAGCGACCACCATAGTTAGCGGCAATGGTTAGCGTTAATTGCGTATTATCTTGGGTGAGTTGCTCAGAAGAGCGAATTAAGTCTTGAAGTGGTAAATCAAATTGAGAGATATCCCCAATCACCTTTAGGCGTATATTATTACGGTGTAGACGATTGATTTCTTTTTTTAATACAGTAATAAACAACTGCATCAACATGGATACTTCTTCTGCAGGCCTTCTCCAGTTCTCACTGCTAAAAGCAAACAAAGTAACGTAAGGAATCCCAAGATCTATCGCACCTTTAACCAGCGCACGAACAGCATCAGTACCTTTTCGATGACCAGCAATACGTGGCAGCAACTTATTACGTGCCCAACGACCATTGCCATCCATGATAACTGCAACATGTTTGGGTATGGAGCCAACCTCAGGAATTGCTAAGGTAGAACTACTGTTGTCACTCATGGCAAGTCCTCAGGTTAACTTGGAGTTATACAGCCATTAATTCAGATTCTTTGACGGCCAACAATTTATCGATTTCAGCAATAAACTTATCAGTGAGTTTTTGTATATCATCTTGCGCTCGACGGTCTTCATCTTCAGAAATAGATTTGGCTTTTAACAAATCTTTTAATTGACCAATTGCGTCACGTCTGATGTTTCTCACGGCAACTCTGGCGTTTTCAGCCTCTGATTTAACCACTTTAGTTAGATCTCTACGTCTTTCTTCAGTTAAAGCAGGCATCGGCACACGAATCAAATCGCCTTGGCTGGCAGGATTCAACCCTAAGTCAGCGTCACGGATGGCTTTTTCAATAGCAGAGAGTAGATTTTTTTCATAAGGGGATACACCGATGGTTCTGGCATCAATCAAGTTAATGTTTGCTACTTGATTCACTGGCGTGGGATTTCCATAGTAGTCAACCATCACATGATCTAACAATCCTGCATGAGCGCGACCGGTTCTCACTTTTGATAAGTCAGTTTTCAGCGTCTCAATTGACTTACTCATTTTTTGTTCAGCAGTTTTCTTTACGTCAGCAATCATTTGATTGACTCCAATTAATTCCTAACAAATGTTCCTTCAGGCTCGCCCATCACAATTCGTCTCAAGGCCCCTTCTTTGAAAATACTAAATACACATAAAGGCATATTTTGGTCACGACATAATGTCAGTGCTGTTGCGTCCATGACTTGCAGATTATTAACGATTGCCTCTTCAAAGGTTAAAGACTCATAACGTTTAGCTTGTGGATCTTTAACTGGATCAGCGGTATATATCCCATCCACTTTGGTGGCTTTCAAAACAACATCAACATTCATTTCCATACCACGTAAGGCTGCTGCAGTATCCGTGGTAAAAAAAGGATTTCCTGTCCCTGCTGCGAAAATAACAACTCGACCGTCTTCCAAGTAACGTAAAGCTTTACCTCGAATATACGGTTCTGCAACTTGATCGACATGTAGCGCGGATTGAACACGACTAACCAATCCAACTCGCTTCATGGCATCTTGCAAGGCCAAGGCATTCATGACAGTGGCTAACATACCCATGTAATCAGCAGTTGCCCGATCCATTCCCTCAGCGCCCAAAGCGACACCACGAAAAATATTGCCCCCGCCAATGACTATCGCCAATTGAACACCTAGGTTTTGCACTTCAGCCAATTGCGCCACAATACGATCAATTGTGGCGCGATTGATCCCGTACGCATCAGAACCCATCAAGGCTTCCCCTGACAACTTCACTAAAATACGTTTATATACGGGCTGTTTCATCATCATTAGGCCATTGCAGCGCCAGCAGCGGCAGCAACTTCAGCGGCAAAGTCTTCACTCTTCTTCTCAATCCCTTCGCCCACCAAGTACATGGTAAAACTGTGCACTTTGGCTTTTTTAGTAGCCAACAGTTTTTCAACAGTTTGATCAGGATCTTTAACAAAAGGCTGCCCCACTAAAGTGACCTCTGCCAAATATTTGGCAATTCGGCCATCAACCATCTTGGCAACGATATCGGCAGGTTTTCCTGACTCCGCAGCCTGGGCAGTGTAGATTTCACGCTCTTTGGTTAAAATCTCAGCAGGTACTTCTTCCTTAGAGACGCAAATGGGTTTACTTGCAGCAATATGCATTGCTAAATCTTTACCAAGCGCCTCATCACCACCCTCGACATCAATCATGACACCAATTTTGGCGCCGTGCAGATACTGAGATAATTTACCTTTTGCATTAAATTTCGCAAAACGTCGAATAGTAATGTTTTCACCTAACTTCATAACCAGCGCTTTTCTGGCTTCTTCCAGAGTTTCACCAGCGGAAGTTTTGCATTGACTTAACTGCTCTACATCCACAACTTGTGAATTGGCTGCGCACTCTGCAGCGGTTTTAGCAAATGACACGAAATCATCATTTTTACCAACAAAGTCTGTTTCACAGTTTACTTCTACCATGACACCAAGATTACCTTGGCTGTTAACATAAGTTGCCACAACACCTTCAGCTGCAACGCGGCCAGCCGCTTTACTGGCCTTTGCGCCACTACGGATTCTCAGCAAATCTTCAGCGGCCTTAATATCACCATTGGCTTCCTGAAGTGCTTTTTTGCACTCCATCATGCCAAGACCCGTTAATTCGCGTAATTCTTTAACTAAACCTGCGGTAATTTCCGCCATTTTAAACTCCTTAACACTTTTCCAAATAAATAGAAAATAATGACCAATTATTCTTGGGTTGGCTCTACCACTTCCTCGTATTCTTCGCTTTTAATCATTTCAGAAATACTTGCGGAACGGCCTTCTAAAATGGCATCAGCCACACCACGCGCATATAAACGAATAGCACGAGTTGAGTCATCATTTCCAGGAATGACATAATCGACACCTTCAATTGAATTATTGGTGTCAACCACACCAATGATTGGAATCCCTAATTTACGGGCTTCAACAATGGCATTTTTTTGATAACCAACATCAATCACAAACATGGCATCAGGGATACCTTGCATATCTTTAAAACCACCTAAACTGCGTTCTAGTTTTTCAAGCTCACGTTGGTAGTTCAAGGCTTCTTTTTTTGGTAACTTGTCTAAGGTACCATCAGTAGTCATCGCAGTTAATTCGTTTAGACGCTTAATGGATTGCTTAACCGTTTTAAAATTGGTTAGCATGCCACCCAGCCAACGATGATCAACAAATGGTGAGTTGCTACGTAAAGCCTCTTCACGAACAATCTCTCTGGCTTGGCGTTTTGTCCCTACGAATAAGACCGTACCCTTGTTACTGGCCACTTGACGAATAAACTTCATCGCCTCTTGATACATGGGTAAGGTTTTTTCTAGGTTAATAATATGGATTTTGTTGCGATGACCAAAAATAAAGGGGGCCATCTTTGGGTTCCAGAAACGGGTTTGATGCCCGAAATGGACACCGGCTTCTAACATTTGACGCATTGTAACTGACATAAAAACTCCTAAATGTAAGGGTTGAGCCTCTGCCGACCATTCAACTTTAATTAAAGCACCCTAACGTTAAATCGGCATGAGTCGTTAAAATTGAGTTAATGACTTAACTCACCGTTTTCTATTAACTTATTTCAAAGAATTGTTAACAAAAGCTCTTCATTTTAGCATTTTAAGGGGGTATTTTCAAGGAAGGCTCACCAAAATGCTATAATCCCTTCAATTATCATTACGGTACCCCCATGAGAATACACATCAAAAATGCTGAAGAAATCGCAGCCATGCGTGTTGCAGGCCGCCTAGCAAGTGAAGTCCTTGATTTCATTACACCTTTTGTAAAGCCTGGCGTATCCACAGGTGAACTAGACCAACTGTGCCATGACTACATGGTTAATGTTCAAAAAACCATACCTGCACCATTAAACTATTGCCCACCGGGCTACACGCCATACCCTAAGTCAATATGCACATCTGTGAACCATCAGGTGTGTCACGGGATCCCTGGCGCAAAAATACTTAAAAACGGAGATATTGTGAACTTAGATATCACTGTGATTAAAGAGGGATTCCACGGTGATACAAGTCGCATGTTTATCGTCGGCGAAGGAAGTAAACAGGCTCAACGCTTATGTCAGGTTACTTTTGAATCCATGTGGATAGGGATTGAACAAGTGAAACCCGACGCCTTTTTAGGTGATATCGGTTCTGCTATTCAAACTTTTGCTGAAAATGCGGGATACAGTGTTGTCAGAGAATTCTGCGGCCATGGGATTGGCAAAGAGTTTCATGAAGACCCACAAGTATTGCACTATGGGAAAAAAGGAACAGGAGTAAAGCTCCGTCCTGGAATGATTTTTACGATTGAACCCATGATCAATGCAGGAAAAAAAGAAATAAGACAACTTGCAGATGGCTGGACCATCGTGACTGCCGATCATAGCTTATCAGCGCAATGGGAACACACTGTTCTTGTTACAGACACGGGCTATGAAGTTCTCACTCAATCCACAGGATGCCCGCCGAAACCAATATTATGATGAATATTGAGATTAAAGAAGTCAGGTCATTTCTCCTCGCTCAAAGAGAATCACTAAAAGAACAATATTATTTAAAACCTGATCCCAATCTTTTGTTAAAGAACTGGACTGGGGTAGTTGATAAAGCATTAAACAACATCTGGCAAACTTTTGATTTTAGTCCAGAAATTAGTCTTATTGCGGTTGGGGGGTATGGTCGAGCAGAACTCTTTCCTTTCTCAGATATTGATCTTTTAATCCTGATTGAAAAACAACTTTGTGACGATAATTCAAAAAAAATCGAATCGTTAATTAGTTTGTTGTGGGACATTGGTCTTGAAGTAGGTCACAGCGTCAGAACCATTGAAGAATGTCTTGAGGTGGCACAACAGGATATTACAATTGCCACAACCCTCATTGACTCACGAATAATTTGTGGGGAAACAAAGCATTTAACCGAACTAAAAAATGGCCTATTTAATACATTGGATTTGAATCAGTTTGTTATTGGTAAAATAAAAGAGCAAAAAGAAAGACACCACAAGCATAACGACACCGCTTTTAATCTTGAGCCCCATATTAAAGAAAGCCCAGGGGGAATCAGGGATCTACATTCCATTATATGGTTATCCTGGGGGGCCGGATACGGTAACACTTGGAACGATCTTGTAAATGCTGGGATTTTATTCGAACCAGAAATCAGAAAAATTAAAACACTGATTAAATACCTAGCTAACTTAAGAATTCGTCTTCATTATCTCGCAAAGCGTCGTGAGGACCGTTTACTTTTTGATTTTCAAAGTCCACTAGCAAAAGAGCTGGGCTTTAAAGATCAAGATAATCATCGTGCCAGCGAGATGATGATGCAGCAATATTATCAAACTGCTAAAGAAGTTTTACTTATTAATACCATCATTATGGAACAAGTAAAAGCGCAATTCTCTAGCACTAAAGAATCTGATAAACAACAACTGTTAACAGAACACTTTGTCCGACAGGACGACTTATTAGGTACGATTCCTGAAAACCTATTTAGTCAACATCCAGAGTATATTTTTGAGGGTTTTTTAATGCTACAGAGGTATCCTAAACTTCGTGGCTTTACACCTAGCGCTATCAGAAATTTGTGGCGAGCACAAAAATCAATAAATAAAGAATTTAGAGACGATCCTCATAATCAACACTTGTTCATGGAAATCCTACGGCAACCTCTTAGGACTGCTGAAGTATTAAAGAGGATGAATTACTATGGTATTTTGGGTCGCTATATCCCCTCCTTTGGTAAGATTGAAGGTCAGATGCAACATGACCTGTTTCATGTCTATACCGTCGATGAACATATTCTCAGAGTATTAACCAATCTAAGACGTTTTGCAGTTCCTCAATATGATCATGAATTTCCTTTCTGTTCAGTTTTAATGAGGCAATTTGATCGAGTTGATCTACTTTATGTTGCAGCACTATTTCATGACATCGCAAAAGGAAGAGGAGGAGACCACTCCACCTTGGGTAAGGAAGATGCACAAGTATTTTGCACCATTCATGGGTTATCAAAATACGATACTGACCTGGTATGTTGGTTAGTTGAAAATCATCTGTATATGTCCTCCGTTGCTCAAAAACAGGACTTATCAGATCCAGAGGTAATTGAAAAATTTGTCCAAAGAATGCTAGATAAAAGACATTTAACTGCGCTTTATCTTTTAACTGTAGCCGATGTGAGAGGCACAAGTCCCAAAGTATGGAATGCTTGGAAAGCCAAATTATTAGAAGACCTATACCGTCTGACGGAACGCTATTTCTCAGGTCATCAAACAGACATAGATACTGAAATAGAAAAGAAAAAAGAAAAAGTACAGCGAACGCTTCGTCATTATGGTTTATCCAGTCCACAACAAATCAAATTATGGCAAATTGTTGATCAGTTTTATTTTCAGCGTTATGACGAAAAAGAAATCACCTGGCACGCAAGGGCCCTTCAAGGAGTGATTGACAGCGTTAAACCTGTTGTTAAAGCACGTTTATCTCCGCTTGGAGAAGGTATTCAAGTACTTATCTATTCACCCGATCAGGCAGGACTGTTTGCGAGAATCTGCGGTTATTTTGAAAAAATATCCTATACCATTCAAGAAGCTAAAATTCATACCGCATTAAATGGTTACGCCTTAGATACCTTTCAAATAGTTCATCGTAGCGAAGAGAGTGATCACTATCGTAATATCATCAAACGAATTGAAGAAGAACTTCAACAAAGGCTTGAACAACAAATTCCACTAGAAGCCCCATTAAATTCAAGAATTTCAAGACATCTACAACATTTTCCCATACAAGTTATGGTTCATTTTGGTGAGCGTGAACGCAACCAAGATCGCTCGTTAACCATTGTGGCGGGTGATAGGCCAGGCCTACTCTACAAGATTGCAAGAGTGCTTGTGCAACACCACATTAATTTGAAGAGTGCACGTATTAATACGCTTGGTGAAAGAGTAGAAGATATCTTTATACTTGATGATAAAGGTTTAGAAAAACAAGACAGCAGAGAAGTGATTAAAACAGAATTAATCGAGGCGTTAACATAAACGCGCCCATAATAACGAGTATCATGGGCGCGTATGGTTAGATTAATGTTAGTAATTAGTGATCAAAACCTCTAAACCCTTGATTAATACCGCCTTCGTTACCATTCTCACCAAGATGCGTTAAAGCATTACTGATAAGTTGTGACTGTGGTATTACATTTAGTACTCCGTTTGTGACATTAGTATCGATTTCTGCTGGATTAGCCGTATCAATTGTCCCTATCGCTGTGACATAGTCGCCTACATTTACTACCAAAGTATTTGACGAATAATTAACGGTGACGCCTTGCACAGTGAATGGGGTAATTGTTCCACTGACTGTAGCACTTGTTGCAGTACCAGACACGCTCACAAAACCGGATGTGGGGGCATTAATGATATTGATACTGTTAACTCTTCTCACGGAGGAGGCATCAATATATGTTGATACCACGGCGTAAACAGAGCTATTTGATAAACCTGAAATATAAGTCTTAAAGTTATTTATATTAAATGCCTGGAATACTGTGGCTGTTCTGTCTGCAATCTCTGAATTACAATCCACTACCGCTGTCTGCCCTAAGATAGTTAGGGTATAGGCAGGCAACGATGATGAACAATTGCTTGCTGCTTGGGCGCCGGCAACTATACTGGACGCTAAGATAGGAGCAGAATATATCGTTCTAGGTAAAGAGGCTGGGACATCTGTTTGGATTGATGTAGCCTGAATTGTACCATTAGCTGATACCGTTCCTGTTAACTCTACTTTAGACCCTACAATTGGTAAGGCTGTATTTAGTAAACTTCCATCAATCGTTATCCCTCTAACCACGAAATTTGGAGTTGATACGGAAGAAACTGTTCCTTCAACTTCTACTGTTTGTCCCACTTGAAGCGTTGATCCTCCAGGATTGATTGAGCTAACACCTGATTGTGCAATTACAATATTTGGAGAAAATGTATTATTAACTGGAGCAGTGAGGCCACGCGCCGAAACCATACTTCCATTTGCAATACTTGAACACGCTGCCGTGACACCGTTCACAATACAATTAGTAGCTGTTAAGTTGAGTGTTTCAGAACCGATGGTGGAATTTGTCGTATTAATAATCCCTGAGACCTTAAATGGATACAATTCTGCTGAACTGTGATTGTCTGTAACGAAGGTTTGAGTAAATACTGTATTTGTTTCATCCCAGGCACTGACCATGGTTGCTACAATTTGCGCTTGTGAGGATCCTGAGGCTGCGTACGTGTAACCGTAAATGATGACAAATGTTCCGGGTGTACCGCCAGAAGTAGCGATCAAATTAGACTGTCCTGTAACAAGATAATTAAGAGGGTTGGTTGTGTTGCAGCTATTACTTGTCGCACAAGCTCTTTTATCAGTAAATGCCGTACTGGAGGTCACTTGAATAGTTTGTCCCATAACAGTGATTGTTCCAGCAGTTAAATCACTGGCGTCTACATAACCCCTCACCAGCGGAGTAATTCTGACTTCACTAGCAACAGGGACAAGCGTTGTACTGCCGGTTGCAGAATTGACCGCTACCGTCATCCCTACTTCTGGAGAGAGTAAACCAGTTGAGACCAGTGCGCTATTACTGGAATTATTGAGAATACCTGTATCTGCATCTACGATGTTGGCTGAGTTTGTATCAAATTCATGACCGTTCACAAACACACTACCTAATGCAGTTACCGTACCGCTAGAAACGGCAGCTGTAGATTGTGCCGTTGGTGTTCCTGAACTGGTGGTTCCACCCCCACCGCCTCCACCACATGAAGGTAAGCCAAAGATTGATAAGAATATACCAACAACAACCCATTTACGATTCGCTAAAAGCTTCATGATTACTCTCCCTTAGATGTATCTCCATAAATGGGAATTTTACCCATTTTTTTAAAGAGCGCAAGAAGTTTTTAGTGGTTTTTTAAAAAACCCATTAAAATCAATCGTCTGGGGTATTTATACCGAGCTCTTCAGAGAACCCAAAAGAGGTGAAATCACGAATCCGCATGGGATAGAGTATGCCGTCTAAGTGATCGCATTCATGTTGAACTACCCGAGCATGAAAATCTGATACTGTCCGATCAATGATATTACCTTGTTCATCCAGCCCCTGATAACGTATATGTTTGTAGCGTGGTACGCGCCCTCTTAAACCCGGAACTGACAAACAGCCCTCCCAATCCTCTTCTTGTTCGTCAGACAAAGGCGTAATAATAGGATTAATTAAAACAGTCATAGGTACTTCTTCTGCATCGGGGTAACGCGTATTTTCTTTTACACCAAAAATAACGACTCTCAAACCAACACCAATTTGGGGAGCCGCAAGCCCAGCTCCGTCTAAATGAGCCATGGTGTCAAACATATCTGTTATTAAAGCAATTAATGCGGGATCATTAATCTGCTCGACGGGTTTAGCCACTTCCCTTAATACGGGATGCCCCATTCTCAACACTTTTCTAATTGCCATAGGAACCTTCGTGTTGCTTTAACCACTCTAAGAATTGTTGGCCAACTTCATGATGCCTTACGCCAAAAGCCATTGTCGCCTTTAAATATCCCAGCTTGCTACCACAATCATAACGAACCCCTTCAAAGGGTAGCGCCAATACATCTTGGTCTTTTAACAGTCTTGCAATCCCGTCGGTAAGCTGAATCTCACCACCACTGCCAGGTTGAGTCTGTCTCAAGTAATTAAAGATTTCAGGGGTCAATAAATAACGCCCCACCACACCAAGGGTCGACGGTGCTTTCTCAGGTTCTGGTTTTTCCACAATTTCTATAATCTTTTGTAATGTGTTTTTTTCCTGTGTGGCGACAATACCGTATTGCTTGGTTTCCTCTCTTGCCACCTGTTGCACACCAAGAACTGAAGAACCTGTTTCGTTATAGAGATCCACCATTTGTTTCAATACTGGTTTTTTTGAATCAATTAAGTCATCGGCCAGCAAAATAGCAAAGGGCTCATCACCCACCAAAGGCTCAGCACATAAAATAGCGTGGCCTAAACCTAACGCTTCTGGCTGACGTACATAAACACAACTCACATTTTTAGGAAGTAAGCCACGAACATTTTCGAGTAAAGTTGTCTTACCTCTTTGCTCTAACTCAGCCTCAAGCTCATAAGCCTTATCAAAGTGATCCTCAATCGCTCTTTTTCCCCGTCCCGTCACAAAAATAAGCTCAGTAATGCCAGCAGCAACCGCCTCTTCCGCGGCATACTGAATGAGTGGTTTGTCCACAATGGGGAGCATCTCCTTAGGACTGGCTTTTGTGGCAGGTAAAAAACGACTACCTAATCCTGCGACAGGAAAAACGGCTTTTCTAATGGGTTTCATGTACTTGATTTCCTATTGAATTAATTCCAACAATTCTTGCTCATTGAGTATTTTAACCCCTAACTCAATGGCCCGATCTAATTTACTTCCTGCCTCAGCCCCAGCAACAACATAATCCGTTTTACTCGAAACACTAGAAGACACTTTCCCTCCCACCTGTTCAATTCTTTGTTTTGCTTCATCACGACTTAAATGAGGTAGAGTTCCTGTTAAAACAAATACTTTTCCAGAAAATGGTGCGTGCTGAATGGGTACAATCTCCGGCCAATGA